>NZ_JBHYYB010000055.1:18643-60956 GCF_042752535.1 Kitasatospora sp. NPDC059327
GGACGGACCCGGACCGGACGGCACCGGACCGGACGAGCCCGGACCACCGACCGGACCAGACGGACCCGACTCCGGCACCGGACCGGACGGACCCGGACCGGACGGACCCGACCCCGACACCGGACCGGACGGACCCGGACCGGACGGCACCGGACCGGACGAGCCCGGACCACCGACCGGACCAGACGGACCCGACTCCGGCACCGGACCGGACGGACCCGACGCGAGCACCGGACCGGACAAACCCGAACCACCGACCGGACCAGACGGACCCGACCCCGGCACCGGACCGGACGGCACCGGACCGGACGGACCGCTGATCAGTCGGAGACGCGGTTGTTCGGCGAGGGCCGCCGAGTGATCGAGTTCCTGAGTTTCGGCGCGGGTGCGGCGGAAACGGGTAGACCACCAGGACCGGACCGTGGACGGCTCGCTCCGGTCAGTTCGAGCCGTCCGGTTCTTCTCGGTCTCCCCATCGGCCGCCTCGCTGACCTGCGCGGCAGAAGAGGTGTGCCGCGACATGACGATGTACAGGTGGGTGGCGCCGCCGAGCACCAGCGGGGCGATGGTGCTGAGCGCGCCGACAGCGGTGTTGGTCAGGTGGAATCCCTGGCCAGCCGCCGTCTCGTTCAGGCGCACGGCGTGGGTCCAGTTGGCCCAGACGCTGGTGGCCGTGGCTCCGCCGAACACCGACCAGGTGTAGGCGCGGGCCCGCAGCGGCGCCTCCTTCAGCACGACCAGCGCCCGCACGCCGTACGCGATGAACCCGTCGATCGCGACGGGGAAGAGGTAGCTCAATTCGGGGCGCACGTGCATGGCCATAGCCATCTGTTGCAAGGCGTCGTAGCTCAGGGTTCCGCCGACCGCGCCCATCACGCCGATCGCGGCCTTGTCCCATCGGGACATGCTGCTCGGTATGTTGCCGGTGTTGGTCATGCCGCCACCGCCGTGGCCTCCGGGCTGAACGCGGCGGCGATGCGCTGCTCGCGCCGGAGCAGGAAGGGCTGCGCGTCGAGCTGGGTGCGGGCCTCGCGTACTCGGGTGAGGGCGCGCTTGCGGCCGATGCCGAGAACCGGGGCCCAGATCCGCAGGTCGAGGTCGAGGATGGCGGCGACCGCGCAGACGGAGTGCTTCTCCTGCCGGGAGAGGTGGACCGGTCGGCCGTTGAGAGCGGCGACGACGCGGTCCTCCTCCCAGCGGCCGACGGTGCTCAGGCGGTGCAGCACGATCCGCTCGCTCTCGACGAGTCCGCCGCGGATCCCGTAGCGGTCGTTGCTCTCCAGTGCTTCGGTGAGGCACTCATCGCTGACGGGGCAGCTGCCGCACAGGGCCTTGGCGGCCCGGGTCTCCTCGGCCTGGTCGGGCAGGGGGTAGAAGGAGTCAGGGGCGCCGGTGCCGGCGCAGGCGGCGCGCTGCACCCAGGTGTGGTCGCGGCGGGTGGCGATCGAGGTGATGGTGGACACGGGGTTGGTTCTCCGGGTGGGTCCGCTGCGGGGGCGCGGCGGTTCGGGGGCGGGTCGGCGCGACCGGGGTCGGTCGCGCCGGCCTGTCGGTGGCTAGCGCGGGCGGGTGCCGGAGAGACGGGGCGCCGTCTCTCTGGCCAGCGTTCTGATCCGCCGGTCGACCGCCGGGCTCGTCCTGGAGTCCGTGGGTGCGCTCGGGCGGCTGGCCTGGAGCTGGGCCAGGGCCCGCAGGTAGCCGGGCGAGGCGTCCGCCCGGGTCTTGATCTTGGGTTCCGGCGCGGGTGCCTGGTTCCGGGCGGCCGGTCGGGCTTCCGCAGCGGCCTGGGCTCGGTGGGCACCCAGCACTCGGATGCTGCGCAGGATCGTTTCTCCGTTGGCCTGGTTGAGCGTTGCGACGAGCGCCGGCGCGAGGGTGCGGACGTGCGTCGCGTACGCCGGGGACTCGGCACGGACGTCGAGGCGGCCTGCCTGGTGGTCGAAGCTCACCGCGGTGACGTGGTTGGCGAGTTCACCGACGGCGGCCGGCCACAGGTCGAGCAGCCCGCCGCCGGCCAGCGGCTCATGCCAGGCGTGCTGGACCATCAGGTCGGACAGGGCCGCGCCGAGGCCCACCGGGTCGACCCGGCCGCGCCGGGGCCCGGCCGTCCACCCGGTGGTCCGGGTCTTCACCATGCTGTCGGAGCGCTTGGCGGCGTCGGCGCGGGCTCGGCGGAGGGCGAGCCGGGCGAGGTCGATCCCGGTGGCGGGCTGGTGGTCGTTCATCGTGCTGCTCCTGTTCGGAGGTGGCTGGAGGTGGCGCGGAGGCGGAGAACGCGCGAGACGAGGTCGTGCCCGTAGATCTGCTCCGCCTGCTCCCGGCCGGCGATGGCCAGGGCGGAGGTGACCAGGGCGGGTCTGCCGCTGAGGTACTGGCGCCACGCCGCGGTGCGGGCCTCTCGGTGTTCCTCGCTGGTGGGCTGCTCGTCGAAGACGGCCAGCGGCGGGCGGCCGGTCTCCCCTGCTCTCGCCCAGGCGTGCCGGAAGAGGCTCCGGACCGCGGTGCTGCGCGGCGCCTGCCAGGTGCCGGCCCACTCGGCGTGCCGGTCCCGAGTCGCCTGCGGCGAGTCGCGCCACCAGGCCACGATCGCGTCGCGCTTGGCCTCGGTGTCGTAGAGCAGCTCGGCTCCGGCCAGGCGGGCGGTGAGGAAACCCACCGGCCGGTGGATCCGGGTGGCCGGGGTCCGCTGGGCGAGCACGGCGATGACCTGGTGGGCGGTCCACCCGGCGTCGGCGAGGTGGCGCACGGCCCAGGCGACCCGGGGCACCGGGCTGCCGCTGAGCCAGGTGACCTGCTGGACGAGTTCGAGGCCGAGCTGGTAGCGGCGACCGACCTGATTCAGCCGCCGACGGCCCTTCCGTTCCCCCTGGTGCTGCTGGTCGTTCCCGTTCCCGAAGTCGTCCTCAGAGGGATTGTTGGTAGGTGCTGCAGGAGAAGAAGTGACAGCACCGACCCCCATTGGGGTGCAACGGGAGGAAGCCGACGAGGGACGGCTGCCGGCCTTCTTGGCGCTGCGCCGCTTGACCCTGCGGACCGTGCGGCTGGCCTTCTTGCCCAGCTGGGCAAGGGCGCGACGGCCCTCGTCGGTGCCGACGCCCACGACCTTGCGGATGTAGCTCTCAGACTCGGCGGTCCGCAGGCCGAGGGCCTCGTCGAACCGCACGGGGATGGTGCGGACGAACTCGCTGGCCCTGCCACCCACCTGGCGCACACGGCTGCCCTTGGCGGTGTAGCTGAGCAGGCCGCACTCGCGGAGGATGGACAGGTGGTACTGCACGGTGCGCTCAGAGAGCTTGAGCATCCGCACGAGGTAGCCGACGCCGGGTCTGCACGGGGTGAGCTGGGCGAGGAGCTGGGCGATACGGAGCGTGGTTCGGCCGAACTGCGGACCGTGGGAGCGGGCCGGGGTGTGGGCCTGGGAGTCGGACACCCAGTGGACGGCCTGCAACCAGGTGTAGGTGTCCGGCGCGATCCGGCCGGTGGTGGTGGATATCCACTGGGCGGGGTCGGGGACGAGCAGGCCGGGGCCGCCTGTCGCCGTCCCCTGGTTCTGCGCTTCGGCGGCGCAGGCGGGCAGGGGGGAACTGGGCACGGGAGTCCTGGATTCGCTGGGCACGGCGGCCAGCACCCTGGGGGCTGTCGGGGTGCGGCGGCGGGTGCGGTGAACACGGTGCGCGGCGGAAGAGCTTCGACGGCGCGTCACCGGTCGGGAGAGCAGTGCCTCGCTCGGGGCGCGGCAGCACGGCCTCGCCCCGTCGATCGGGGCAGGGCTGGTCACCCGACGTCGTAGAGGCTCTGCCTCTTGGTCGGGGTGATCGGGCCTTCGGGGTGTTCCCGGGTCAGGCCGCGATCGGGGTGGCGACAGCGGCCACGGCGGTCAGGCGTCCGGTGGTGAGGTCCAGCTCGTGGGCGTTGCGGGTGTCGAGGCCGGGGAAGCACTGGACGATCCAGCGGGCAGCGGCCTGCCGGTAGGCGAGCGGCTGGGGCACGGCCTGGCCCTGGGCGTCGAACACGCCCGCAGTGCGGGGGTAGCCGCCCGATCCGGGGTCCAGGCGCACGACGGCGGCGCCCGGGTTAAGGAGGCCGGCGAGGATCTCGACGAAGGAGGCCGAGGCGGTGGCGATCTCGGTGCTGGCCGGTCGCAACGGCGACCCGGCTGTACCCGTGTAGGTGGACATGGGAGACTCCTGGGCAGGTGGAGCAGATCGGCCGCGTGGTGGAACAGGCTGGCCGGCTGCTTCGGACGTGATCCGCGCCCTCGGCGGGTGGGCATCCGGGAGCTGCAATCTCCTGAACGCCCGCCGAGGACGGCCCGTGGACGCGGCCCGCGCAGCGATCTGCTGCCCGTTCCCGTCTCCGCCGTTCACCGTGCCGCAGGGGCCGAACACACCCCCTGACCAGGCAATCGACAGTTAACTGTCCGTCGGGTGCGATCAACGTACACCAAAAAGTCGCCCTTGAGGACAGTTAACTGTCGATCGAAATGTGCATCCGGGCACCATCGGGCACTAAAGTGTCCGCGTGGGACGATCTGACACGAGGGAGCACCGATGACCGAGGCCGCGAGAGAGGGCGTGGCGCGGATCGCCGCGACCTTCAACTATCTGCTGGACCACCGCCACCCCCAGGGGCGGGGGCCCTATTCGATCCCCGAGATCGCGACCGGCACGGGCGTCAGCGAGAGCACGCTCAAGGGGATGAAGGCCGGCGGGAACGACAACCCCAAGATCAACACTCTCGTCGCCGTCGCAAAGTTCTTCGACGCGCCGCCGGACATCTGGGTGAGCTCGAAGCCGCTCGACGAGGTGCTGGCCGACCGCGACCTCCACAACGCGATGCGGGACGCCGGCATCGAGTCGATTGCGCTGCGCAGCAAGGATCTCAACCCGGCGAACCGTAAGCTCGTCGCCGACATGATCACGGTGGCGCGAAGGTCCCAGGGGCTAGACGCGGAGTCCGAGTCAAACTGAGCCTCCGGCCGCCATCGAGGCACTTTATTTTTGAACAATATCTATGCGCATAGACTCGGGCTCGAGTCTGTGCGCATTTTGCTGCCCCGAACAACCCGCTCGCAGCCCAGATCCCGAAATGCGGTCAGCAGGGCGCAGATTCGACAACTGAGACGCAGATCACGAGATCGCCTGCCGCGAGTACGGCGACTCACTTTCGGTGATGAACTAACACTCAGTCACCTTTCCAACCCCCGGAATCAGCAGCTTTCCCAGAGGTTGCTTGATGCACATCGCACACGTTCCGTAGCGACATGAAACGAAATCCGGCATCCGCACCTCGCGGCGGGCGACAACGATCTTCGCGGTTACGCATACGATCCTCCTCGTCACAACGGCGATCCAGTCCGCGAGCCATGATCACGGACTGCTTCCTTGATCATTTCAGGAGGGGGATTGTGTATGCAGCCTGCCAGGACCGGCTCGGTGAGCTGCTGTCACTGCTGCCTCACCGCTTCGGCGAAGAGGAGCTCATCCAGGCGGTCTCCACGTTGATCGGCCGACCCATCCACGTCGAGCCGAGAGACATGAAGGGCAACTTCTGCGGCCTCCGGGAACGCTATTCGGACCGCGAGGTCATCTCCTTCGAGAGAAATGCATCACCGCTCCACCGAAGCCAAATCATCGCCCATGAACTCGGCCATATCCTCTGCGGCCACGAAGGGTCGGTTCGGCTTGCCGATATTCCACCCGACGAGGAATTGGCTGAAATGATCGACTGGTCAGTTCTCGGCATCTCCGCCCGAACGTCCTACGAGACGGCGGAGGAGGAAGAGGCCGAGCTGACCGCCACCCTCATCATCCAGCGCATGTACCGCGGGACTGTCCTCCCCGCTTCGAGTCCCAGCGGCGCCAACGAGCGTTGGGACGCGCTCTTTGCTTGACCTCAAGGAATTACACCCATGATCAGCGTCATTTTCGGCGGCATGCCTGTGCTGCTGCTCGCAGCCTCGCTCTACTGGGCGTTCAGGCGCCGTCCGGGCCAGCGCCCCGCCGGCACCCTGTGCCTGTCCTCGCTCCTCGGGTGCTTCGCCGTGGCCTTCAGTGCGTACCAACCGACGATCCGGGCAGTGGAAGATGCGTTGGCACTGGACTTCTCCCGATTGGTGAGCAACTCCGCGACCCTCTCCGCGGCCGCCAGCGTCTCCGCCGTACTCATCTACCTCAACCATGATCCAGCCGACGCTCGGCGCCGGGTCCACCAGCGGCTCCGGCTACTGGCCCTGGCCGTCGTCACCATGGCCATCGCCTTCGTGCTCACCCCTCGCACCATGGTGTGGAGCTCCGTCGAAATTCGAGGCGGGCTCAACGCCGTGCCCACTTCCCTGCACGTCTATTCCGCGGCGTACATCGCCTACCTCGGATACGCCGTCTACGACTGCCTCACCCAGACGTGGACTCGCTCCAGGGCTGCGACCCGAACCAGCCAGCGTCTCGGCCTGCGCATTACGGCCTTGGGCTGCCTCTTCGCCCTCGTCTACGCCGCCTACAAGACCGTCAACACCGCTGGTGCCCTTTTCGGCTGGAACGTCATTCCTGGCGGCCCCCGGTGCACGGGCATGTTCACCCCGGTGTCGTGCGCCTTCAGTGTCACCGCGCCGGCTGTCAGCGTCCTGCTCATCACGATCGGCCTTACCCTCCCGGCCGTGCTGTGGCCAGTGACGCAGCTTCTCCGTCGCCGTTGGGAGCGGAAGACGGCGGACGACCTGCTCCCTCTGTGGCGCGATCTGACCGAGGTCTCCCCCAGCGTGGTCCTGAAGACGATCGGTGGGTCCGCTGAATCCGACCTTCTCCTGCACCGCAGGGTCGTCGAGGTCTGCGACGGCATCCTCGACCTGGACGCCTACCGGTCCCGCGCGATCGAGCGGCTGGCCGCCGAGGCCGTCGCACGCCGCGGGCAGAGCGGCACCGAAACCGGCGCCGCAATCGTCGAGGCGGCCATCGTCGCCGCAGCGATCGAGGCAGCCCGCGCCGCCGCTCGGCCCCATGACGACCCGGCGCCGCAAGCGACCGGCGAGTCCGCTCGCGCGGGAGACCTTCGAGCCGAGGCGCTGTGGCTACGCTCGGTCTCCCAGCAGTACGCGACCAATGACATCGTCCGCACCGCCGTAGCTGCCCAGCGGCAGACGGCGCTTGAAACGGCATAGGGATCGACAATGGCTTCCTCCCCCTTCGCCGACCCGGCGTTCTACGCCGACCGCTACCCCGCCTACGCCGCCCTGCGCACGGCTTCTCCCGTCCTGCAAGTGTCGTTGGACGGTGCCACCACCGCGACCGTCGTCACCGGCTACGACGAGGCTCGTCAGGCATTCACTGCCCCGCTGTCGAAGGACACCGGCGCGTACTTCGCCGACAAGCCATCCGGCCGGTCTCTGCACCCAGCCGTGGCACGCACGATGCTCGCAGCCGATCCGCCAGAGCACACCCGGCTCCGGCGGCTGGTGACGAAGGCGCTCACTCCGGCGCGGATCGACGGACTACGCCCCTACATCCGTTCCCTCGCCGAGCAGTTGGTCGGGATGTGGGAGTCGGGAAGCGAGGTCGACCTCGTCGAGGAGCTGGCCGGCCCGCTGCCGGTCACCGTGATCTGCCAGCTCCTCGGCGTGCCGAAGACCGACCGGGACTCGATCCGCTCCTGGTCGACCGACCTGTTCGCCACCGGTGACCACGCCCGCATCGACGGGGCCTCCCACGCCCTGGCCGGCTACATGGCCGAGCTGATCGAGGCCAAGCGCACCCACCCGGACCACTCACTGCTCTCCGACCTGATCACGGTCCACGACCAGGACGAAGACCGGCTGAGCGAGGACGAGCTGCTCTCGCTCGCCGTGCTGCTGCTGGTCGCCGGCCACGAGACCACCACCGCGGCGATCGGCACCTCCGTGCTGGCCCTGCTCCAGCACCCCGCCGAGCTGGCACATCTACGCACGAGCCCGCACTGCGTCGCCGGCGCCGTCGACGAGCTGCTGCGGTACGACTCCCCAGTCAGCATCGCCACGTGGCGATGGGCACCCGAGGAAGTGGAACTCGCCGGGACCACCGTGCCCGGCGGCAGCCCGGTCTTCATCTGCCCAGGCGCGGCCAACCGCGATCCGGCGAAGTTCCCCGACCCCGACCGGCTCGACCTCGGCCGCGCGAACGCCGCCAGCCACCTCGCCTTCGGCCACGGCATCCACCGCTGCCTCGGCGCCCCGCTGGCCAGCGCGGAGGTCGAGATCGTGCTCTCCGTCCTCTTGGCACACTCCCCCGGCCTTCGGCTGGCCGTCCCGGCCGACCAGCTCGTCTGGCGGCAGTCCCGGCTGGTCCGGGGCCTCGTCACCCTGCCGGTGCACGTCTAGGGTGCCCGCATGTGCGGGGGCAGGGAATCCCCCTCGCCCCCGCACACAGGCCACACCGGGCCCACACGGGGCCGCAAGCGTTCGCCCAGGTCAGCACGGTCCACCGGTCCGCTCACGCGCCCGACGGCGGGGCCTACGCGGCCTCGGCCGTCCCGGTGGCCATCGCGGCCCGGACCTTGGCCAGCCCCCTGGCCGTCACCCGTGCCCGCGCCTCGTCCGGACCGCCCTGGCGGCGAGTCCCCGCGCACGCCGGGCACAGGCCCGGCTCCGGCAGCGGATCCCGGCACTCCGCGCACTCCGCAGGTCGTCGGCGCGGAGACGGCGGCCCGTCCAGGCGCTGCGACGGCGGCATCTTGCGCTCCAGACGGCTCTGCACCACCCTGGCCGGCGAGTAGATCACGCCGGGCAGACCAGCCAGCAGCGCCTCACGCAGCCCCTCCTCCGAGCCACCACGGTCCAGCCACGCCCGCACCAGCGGAGCGAGCGCCACCGCCTCGGCCTCCCCGAGCGGCAGTCTGCGCTCGGGCCGGACCGCCCGCAGGAGGACCACAGCCGCCGCCCGGGTGTGCTCGTCGGCCTCCTCCCCGCCGTTGGCGGTTGTGCGGGAGTCGGGTTCGTCCTCCCGCCCTCCCTGCTCCTCCTCAGCCAGCGATCCGCGCGGCTCCTCCGCCTGCAGCTCCTTGGCGACTGGGAGGGAGGGGTCTTTCACCAGGTTCTTTCCAAGAAGGGCGTCAGGATCACCGCACTCCGGCTCACCGGACGCCGGCATGTCGGCACCCGGCAGCATCGGCCGCTGCGGCACGTCGAAAAGATGGGCCTCCGAGCGGAGTCGACCGTTCGACAGCCTCACCACGTCCACCCGGTAGTACCCCCACGCCCGAAGCTCGTCGAGCGCGTCCTCAACCGACTTCCGGCCCTGCGGGCTGGAGTCCGCCATCTGCCGACAGGTCTCCCGCCACTCCTCCGGCCGCGAGATCAGGTCGACGAACAGACCCTTCGCCGTGTACGAGATCGCGCGGTTCTGCGCCAGAGCGTTCGGGATGATCACGAAGCGGGACGGGTGCGGGCTGCGGTGGACGCGCAGGGGGACCTCCTCGTTCCTCGGCCAGGCCTGCCCCGACCGGAGGGACGACGGACCATAGCCGCGAACCGTCCGCAAGTGAAGCTAACTCCGAGCGACCTTGATCACACTGCGCGGATGGTAGCGCTTCACCCTCCCTCTGGCTGTTGCCCAGGGCATGTCCGCCGGTGTCGTGTGGCTGCGGTCGTGGGGAGACCTGCTGGCAGTAACGCACTGTCGCGTTGTGGTTCGGATCAGCTGATTTCGGCTCTAATCTATGACCACCTGAATTCCCATCAGCCGGAGGACTTGACATGGGCGTGAAGCAACAGAGCGATTGGGTGGTCGCCGCTGCGGACCAAGTGATCGCCGAGGGCAAACGCCGTGGCGGAGCTCCACTGGTGTGCGCATCCGGAATTAGTCCGTCCGGGCCGGTGCACTTGGGAAATCTTCGCGAGATCATGGTTCCGCACTTCGTGGCGGACGAGATTCGGCGACGGGGGCTGGAGTGTAGGCACCTGCTGTCCTGGGACGACTACGACCGGCTCCGAAAGGTGCCGGCCGGCGTCCCGGCCAGCTTCGCCGAGCACATCGGACGACCCCTGACCGTGGTACCCGACCCCTGCGGCGAACACGACAGCTGGGCGGAACACTTCAAGGCCCCACTCCGTTCGGCCCTCGCCCAACTCGGCGTCGAGGTCGACGAGATCAGCCAGACGCAGATGTACAAATCCGGGGCCTACCGCGAGCAGGTCGTGCACGCGATGCGTCACCGGCAGCAGATCGACGACGTCCTCGGGCGGTACCGGACGAAGAAGACCGACGTGGAGGTGGAGCAGGACGAGGAGGACGTGGCTGCCGGCGGCACCGGGGGCTACTACCCGTACCGGCCGTACTGCGAGATCTGCGGCCGGGACTCCACAACGGTCACCAGCTTCGACGACGCCAGTACGGCCATGGAATATCGGTGCGAGTGCGGCCACGGAGGCGGATTCGCGCTGGCCGAGACCGATGGCGGAAAGCTGGTCTGGAAGGTGGACTGGCCGATGCGCTGGGCCTTCGAGGGTGTGACCTTCGAGGCCGGCGGTGTCGACCACTCCTCTCCCGGGTCGTCCTTCACGGTCGGGTCGCAGGTGGTGCGCGAGGTCTTCGACGGGCTTCCCCCGTCCTACCTCGGGTACAGCTTCGTCGGGATCAGTGGCATGGCCAAGATGAGCAGTTCGAAGGGTGGCGTGCCCACCCCGATCGACATCTTGGAGGTGCTGGAGCCTGCGGTGCTTCGCTGGCTCTACAACCGGCGTCAGCCGCGGCAGTCGTTCCAGATCGCGCTGGACGCGGAGATCCTGCGGGTCTACGACGAGTGGGACGCGCTCGGCCGCAAGGTGGCCTCGGGTACGGCAACGGACCTTGAGGCGGCGGTGCGGGCCCGTTCGGTGGGCCCGGCGTCCGGTCCGCTTCCGACCACGCCCCGCCCGCTGCCTTTCCGTACGCTGGCCTCGGTGGCGGACGTCGCGGCCGGCGACCCGGAGCAGACTCTTCGTATCCTGCGGGACTTCACCGTCGAGGAGCCGCTGGCGGGCCTGGACGAGGCCCGGCCCCGGCTGGACCGCGCGCAGGCGTGGGTCAGTACCTACGTCCCGGCCGAGGACCGGACCCAGGTGCGCACGGAGCCGGACCGGGAGCGGCTGGAGCAGCTGCCGGCGGCGAAGCGGGAAGCGCTGAAACTGCTGCTGGACGGCTTGGACGGGCACTGGTCGCTCGATGGGCTGACGTCGCTGGTGTACGGGGTGCCGAAGGTCCAGGCTGGTCTTCCGCTGGATGCTCCGGCGTCGCCGGAGCTGAAGGTGGCGCAGCGGGAGCTTTTCGTGCTGCTGTACGAGCTGCTGGTGGGGCGGGACACCGGTCCGCGGCTGCCCACCCTGCTGCTGGCGCTCGGGGCGGAGCGGATCCGGTCGCTGCTGACCGTCGCGTAGTGCGGGAGGCCGGGGCCGTGGTCGCCGGTCTTCTCGCACAGGCGGCCGTCGGCCGGGCCGGAGCGTGTTGCTCCGGCCCGGCCGTCGGCGTCGGGTCAGGCTGCGGGTCGGAGTCCGGTGCGGGTGAGGATCTCGTCGGCGACCTCGGCGGCCGGGCGGTGTGCGGTGTCGATGTGCTCGGCGAAGGCCGGTTGTCGCAGGGCTTCGAGGCAGCGTTCGACCTGGTTGCCCTCCCAGCTGAGCGGGCCCCACTTGTCCGGGCCTTCGCCGCGCTCGCGCAGGCGGGCGCGGATGACGGTGGGCGGGGCGAGCAGGGTGAAGTGGTGCACGTGGTGGCCTGCCTCGTGCAGGGGGCGGACGATCTTGTCGAAGACGGTGTGGCGGGCGATGGTCATCGGGACGATGACCGGGCGGTCGTAGGCCCGGGCGGCCTGGTCGAGCATGCAGTGGGTGAGGGGTGGCCAGAGCGGTTCCAGCTCGAACTCCTCGGTGCGCAGGGCCTCGGGGAGCTGGGCCCAGAGCATGTGGCCGATGGCTTCGGGGTTGATGACCAGGGCCTGGGGCAGCTGTTCAGCGAGCAGGGCGGTAGTGGTGCTCTTGCCGACACCGAAGGGGCCGTTGACGAAGACGAACACGGTCGGGGCCTTTCTCCGGCGGGCGGTCAGAAGAGTTCGACGTAGCGGTTCGGGTAGGCGCGGGCGTCGTAGCGCAGGACCAGCACGGTGTAGCGCTGGTGGGCGCGCAGGGTGTTGGTGGCGTGCTTGATCTCGCGGAGGCGTTCGGTCATGGCGGCGCGGACGGCGGGGTCGGTGTTGCCGCTCTGCTCGCACGCGCGGTCGATGGTGGAGCGGCAGTAGTGCTCGATGGCGTCGGCGGGTTCGGGGGTGAGGGTGTGGTCGGCCTGGTGGAGGACGTCGAGTCCGGCGAACAGGGCGAGGGCCTGGTCGCGGGTCTCCATGGGGCTGGTGATGCCGAAGACCTCGCGGCGGACGGCTGCGGCGTGGTCGGGGAGGGGCTCGGGGGACCAGAACGGGGCGGCGAGGACGTATCCGCCGTCGTCGAGGAAGCCGAGCAGTCGCGTCGCCATGGCGGGCGGGTCGGGGAAGAAGCCGAGGGCGGCTCCGACGGCGATGTGGCTGAAGGTGTGTTCGGGCCGGTAGGTGGTGCCGTCGGCCTGGTGGTAGGTGAGGCGGAGGGTGGGGTCGAGGAGGCGGTGGTTGTAGCGGGCGAGGGCGACCGAGTCGTGGCTGAGGTCGAACCCGGTGGCGGTGCAGCCGGTGAGGCGGGCGAGTTCGCGGCTCGTGAAGCCGGTGGTGCACGCGGCGTCGAGGAGGTGGTGCTGGGGGCCGAGGCGGGAGTGCAGGGCCCAGGTGTTCAGCGTGGCGTGGGCGCCGGGCATAACGTTGGTCTGGTTGGTCATGGCGACGAAGTCGGGGTAGCTGGCGGCCCGGACGGCGTCGGCGGACCGGGGCGCCGTAGGCAGGGGCCATGTGGTCGTGATGGTCATGGGGTCCTTTCGGTGGTACGGGCGGGGGTGCGGCGCTGGGCCGGTACGGGGGCGGGGTGCAGGCCGGCCAGGCGGGTGACGCTCATGCCGAAGCCGACGCACGGGGGTAGTGCGCTGTCGTACAGGTCGATGACCTGCTGGTAGGTGCGGTGGGCGAGGTGGCGGTCGGCCGTGAACTGGGTGGCGAAGGCGGCGGCCATCCGGTGGGGGTCACGTTCGTTGGCGGCGATCTCGGCGAGTTCGAGGCCGTCGGCGTAGAGCCAGGTGCGGTGGGCCTGGCGGCCGGCGCCGGCGATCAGGGGGGAGGCGGGGCCGGGGATGTGGGTGATCGCGGTCAGGCCGCGCAGGTGCTGCCGGACGCTGTGGCGCCACAGGCGCCGGGCGAGGCGGTCGGGGTCGTCGGTGTGCTCGGCGGTGTACGGGGTGCGCTCTGCGGCGAGGGCCCGGACGGCGGTGGTGTCGGCGGGGTGGATTCCGGTGATCTCGGCGAAGGCGTCGTCGAAGGTGCGGCGGGCCAGCGGCGCGGTGATGCCCGTGGTGGCGGTGACGAGGTCGGCGAGGTAGACGGTGGCCTGGTTGAGGGTGAGGTCGGCGGCGTACGCCTCCAGCATCACGAACTCGGCTGCGGACCGGCCGCGTTGTCCCTCGTTGCGGAAGCTCGGGCCGATCTCGTAGCAGCGGGTGGTGCCGGCCGCGATGACGGCGAGCAGGTCGAGTTCGGTGGTGACGCGCAGGTACTGGCGGCGTCCGGCGGCGTGCGCCCAGGTGGTGAACGGCCGTGCTGCACCGCCGAAGAATCCGTCGGTGAGGACGGGGCTCATGGTTTCGCGGAAGTCGGCTGCGGCGAGGTGCGCGCGGAGCGGGCCGAGGAGCGCAGTGAGGGGGGCGGCGCCCGGTAACGGTGGTGGGGCACCGGGCTCGTGGCGCTCTAGGTGGCGGACGAACAGGGTCGGGCGGCCTGTGCGGCTGGTGGAGCAGGTGCCTCTGGCGGCGACGAGGTCGCCGGCGTGCAGGGCGGCGGCGGGGTCGAAGGCG
Source organism: Kitasatospora sp. NPDC059327 (assembly GCF_042752535.1). NCBI lineage: Bacteria > Bacillati > Actinomycetota > Actinomycetes > Kitasatosporales > Streptomycetaceae > Kitasatospora > Kitasatospora sp. NPDC059327. The sequence continues at coordinate 32,566 of NZ_JBHYYB010000055.1, forward strand.
AGCTGGGCGCTGTGGCGGTCCCAGGTGAGGTCGGCGAAGACGACGTGGCTGTGCGCGCGGACCGCGGTGATGCGCCCGGACAGGGTGAGGACTTGGTCGGGAGCCGGCCAGAGGTCCCAGTCGGCGAGCGGGAGCGGCTCCGGGGGGTGTTCACGGGTTCGGGTTCGGCTATGGGGGGTCGGGGCGAGCGGGTCGTCGGGGGCGGTGAGGGTCAGCAGCAGGGTGACCGGGTCGTCGGTTCGGGGGTCGAGGAGCCAGGCGGTGCGGCGGATCAGGTCGCGGTGGAGGTGTTCGTCGGTGTCGGGGAGCAGGTGCAGGAGGTGGAGGACCGCGGCGGCGCGCAGGGCGGTCAGGCGGCAGGGGATGGTGGCGGTGAGCGCGTGGGCGGTGGCGGCCAGGCGGGCGGGGTCGGCGGGGCCGTGGGGCCAGGGCGGTCGGCCGGGCCCGGCGGCGGTGGCGAGGGTGTGGTGGAGGATGTCCCGTTCGCGTGGGCCCCGGGCGGGCGGGTCGGCGTGGAGGGTGACGGCGGGGTGGGGGCCGTGAGCGAGAAGGCGGGCGATGCCGGCCAGGAGTTCGTCGGTGCCGTCGGCGGGGTGGGTGGTGAACAGCACGGCGGCGGCGCTGAGCAGTTCGGTGGGCGCGTCCCACGTCGTGGGTGCGGTGGAGCCGTGCGTGGCGGCGATGGCGTCGGCCAGGGTGGCGAGGCTGGTGGTGGTCATGTCCTCTCCGGTTCGGTCGGGCGGGGGCGCCACCAGGTGACGGGCGGTTCACCGGGGCCGAGTGCGGCGACGAACTTGGCTGCCTCGGTCGTCCCTTGGGCGAGCTCGGAGTCGTAGGGGGTGCCGGCGGCGTGGTGGGCGTCGCGGATGCGCTCCCGGACGGCGGGCGCGATGACTGTGCCCTTGGGGGTGGCGTGCCGGTCGAAGGTGTGGACGGGCTGGAGGAGGAGGAAGGTGGAGGCCGAGCCTCGAGTGGAGCGTGGGGAGGTGTCGGGATAGCAGGGGGCGAAGACGACGAGGAACCAGCGGATGCCGGCCAGCCGCAGCCACCAGCCGTCGGCACCCGCGAGCGCGAGTTCGGCGGCCGGGTCGGCGCCGGTCGCGGCCAGCAGGCCGGTGACGGTCTTCCGGACGGTGGTGGCGACGGCGTCGAGGGTGGCGCCGAGGCCGGGGTCGGTGAGTTGGAGGACCAGGCCGTCGAGTTCCTCGTCCTCGACACGGCGCGCGAAGTCGACCAGGACGGGCCCGGCGGCCAGGCCGGCCTCGAACGGCTCGGTCCCCGGGTAGGCGGGAGCGGCCTCGGTGCGGGCCCGGGCGGCGAACGGGCAGGCGGATCCGCGGCGGATGGGCTCGAAGCCGTTGTCAGCCACGGGCGGCCACCGCCCAGGCGTCGAGGTGGCTCCGCGAGGGCACCGGGCCGTCCGCGCCCTGGTACTTCCCGGCGTACAGCTGGTCGATCTCCCCGAACGTTTGCCAGAAGCTGACCTGCGCCACGGGCATGCCGGGGTACAGGAGCGTCGGGAGCGTGGCGTACAGCTGGAGGGTGGAGCGGCCGTAGAAGCCGAGGTCGATGAGGTCGGCGGTGCAGTGGGCGAACGTCCCGCGGCGGGCGAACCCGGACTTGGCGTGCACGATGGGCACGAGCGCGTCGCTGCCGAAGCGTTCGACGGTGTGGCCCAGGACGAAGTCGCCGCGCTCCAGGCGGTACCCGGTCGACGGGATCTCGCGGTACTCGACCTCGGGCTCGTGCCTCGGGTCCAGGACCTCGTCGAGGTAGACGCCGACCAGGCTGCCCATCGTCAGGTCGTAGCTGTTGGTGGTGCACCGGGCCGGGTCGAACGGGTCGATCCTGATGCGGCCCTGTTCGACTTCCCGGGCGATCTGGGGTCCGGTGAGGATCACGACGGCGCTCCGATCATCGGCGGCTGGGACTCGCAGGCGTGGTTGAAGAGGGCGTAGGTCGCCGGAGTGGGTTGGATGATCCCGGTGTTGTGCCAGAAGGAGACCTGGCCCGCGACCATGCCCGGGTAGATCCGCATTGGTAGGGCCGCGACGATCTCCAGCGTCCAGCGGTGACAGGACGTGGTGTGGCCCAGGTCGGCCGACAGCTGGAGAAACAGTCCGCGGCGGCCGTTGCTGCTGCATCCGATCAGCCGCATCGCGAACAGGCTGCTGCCGATCACCTCCTCGGTGTGCCCGAGGTACATGCGATGCGGCTCCAGCTCGAACCCGTCCTCCGGCAGCTCGACGCCCGTCCAGGTGCCGGCAGCATCGTCGTAGATCTTGAGCTCCCGGCCCAGGTGGTAGTTGATGCTGTTCGGGTTGACGCCGGCCCGGTCGTACGGGGAGAAGACGATCTCACCCCGGCCGATGAACCGCCGGATCGCCTCGCCGGTAAGGATCACCGGTCCGCCTCCCGCTCGACGCGCATCGGCAGGAAGGTGGCGGAGCGGATCACCTGCGAGGGTTTCCAGACCGCTCCGTCCTCCGCATGGAGCCGGCAACCCCACCGAGCGACGGCACGCAGCACTGCGGCGGCCTCCATGCGGGCCAGCGCGGCACCGAAACAGGCGTGCGGGCCGTAGCCGAAGGCGACGTGCGGGTTCCGCCGACCGGGACGGAACTCCCGCGGGTCCTCGAACACCTCCGGGTCACGGTTCGCGGACGCCTGGAGCAGGACCAGGCGACGGCCCGCCGCCACCGGGATGCCGAGAACCTCGCAGTCCTCCGCAGCCGTACGGGCGGTAATGAGCGCCGGGCCGTCCAGGCGCAGGACCTCCTCGACGAAGCCTCCGACGGACTCCGCCGACCCGGCTGCCGCCCGGGCCTCCCCCGGGTGACCGGCGATCGCCCGGAGGACCGCGCCGATCAGACCGGTCGTTGTCTCGTGGCCGCCGATCAGCAGAGCGATCAGGTTGGAGACGGCTTCTTCGAGCGTGAGGCGTTCACCCTGCTCCTCCACCTCCACCAAGGCCGAGACGATGTCGGCGGACGCATGGCTGCGGCGTCGCTCGACGAGCCCACTGAAGTAGTCCCACAGGCCCGCCCATGCGCCGGCGAGCCGCTTCTCCTGGCCGTCGGTGAGGGTCGGCTCAGTCAGCAGGATGACGTCGTCGGACCAGCCCTTGACGAGCTCCCGATCGCCTTCCGGAATGCCGAGCAATGCGCAGATCGTGTGGACCGGCAGGGGCTCCGCGACGCTGCGCACCACGTCACCTCCGCCGGCCATCACGAACCGCGAGACCAACGCATCTGCCATCACCGCAATCTGCGGTTCCAAGGCGGCGATGCGGCGCGGAGCGAACGCGCGCGCCAACAGGCCCCTCAACCGCGAGTGCTGCGGCGCATCCGCGTAGAGCACCCAGGACATCACCGGCTCCAGCGCCGGACGCAGGTCCGGGTTGATCTCGTCCAGCAGGCCGGCAGCGGTCGGCGCGCAGACGAACTCCGGATGCCTGAGTAGGTGGCGCACCTCCCGGTAGCGGGTGAAGACGAGCCGTCCGCTGCCGAGCTCCGGACAGTCGATGGCCCGAGGGCCGTCGCCCAGCGCCGCGAGCGCGGCCTCCCGCTCCGGACCAGCAGTAAGTGCCGCCAAGACGGTTGTCTGATCCATGTGTACTCCCGTCCGCCCGGAAGTCCGCGAAGAGCCGCCCCGGCCGCGTCGTTGAACCGACGTCGTAGCACCAGGGTCGAGCCCGCGAGCAACAACCAGGCTGTGGTGTAACGAGGTTCGATGGGCCGAAGGGGGGCGCCTCTCCGCGTAGGCTGGCGCGCGGCCCCGTTTCCGACCGTGAACCGATGATGACGCTACGTCAGACCAAGGGCAAGAGGGTCGGAAAGGAAACCCTGTCCTTTTCGCCGAACCGGCATATGCGAGCAGCTGTCCAAGCGCTAGCCTTTCCTAAAGAAGGGGAGGTGCTGCAGTGCCCGTCGAGCCGACACCCAGGCGACGCCGTCTCGCCAGCGAGGTCCGGCTTGCCCGCAAGCGCCTCGGCTGGAGTGTTGAACAAGCCGCCGTCGAACTCGGATACGGATCCGCGTCCACCATCTCGAAGATCGAGAACGGCACTCAGGGGATCAAGCCGCAACAACTCCCGCACTTCTTCGCGGTTCTTGGGATCACCGATCCTGCGGTGCAGGAAGCTTGGCGCGACATGGTCCGGAACGCCCGCGATCAGGACTGGCACCAGCGCTACCCCGGTGTCGCCGACGATCCACTCGGCGACTACCTCGCCAATCTGGAGATCGCATCCAGCCTGTTCATCTGGTCCCCCGTGGCCGTCCACGGCCTGCTCCAGTGCGACGCCTACGAGTTGGCTGTGATCGTCGCCGGCCGTGCTTGGAAGGGCGACGAGGATATCGAGCGCTTCATCACGGTACGGCGCAACAGTCGGCACGCCGCTCTCTCCCGCAGGACCCCGCTTCGGATCCGGGCGGTCCTCACCGAAGCCCAACTTCGCCAGGAGGTCGGCGGCCGGGCCACAGCCGGCGCCCAGGCACTGCACCTCATCGAGCTGGCCCAGACGTACAGGAACGTCGCCATCCAGGTGATCCCGCTCTCGCGCGGCGCGCATGCCGGCTGCGACGGCCCGTTCATGGCGTGGACGTTCCCGACCGGACACGACTCCGTCACCATCGAAGGCATGAAGACCGCCCTCCACCTCAACGACCCTGACACCGTCACCGACTACCACACCACCAGCGATCACCTGAAGACGGACGCATTGCCGCCGAAGGAATCGCTCGAACTCCTCGCTCAAATCGCCAAGGACTTCTCGTGACCCACGATCTCGCGCGCCACCGCCCTGTTCCTGCTTCCGACGACATCGTCACAGCAGAAGAGAAGAACTCCCTTGATCCGGCTTGGGTCAAGGACCAACTCGAACGCGCGACGTGGCTGACGGCAAGTACCGGCGGGAGTAACTGCCTCCGGGTCGCGTTTCTTGACCGCGGGCTCGTCAGCACCGGTGACTCGCTGAACCCTGACCAAGATCCCCTTCTCTTCGCAGCAGGCGAGTGGGACGACTTCCTGGCAGGCGCCAAGGCAGGACGGTTCGATCGTCCCTGACCACGGCGCAGGCTGCATCACCCAGCGCCGGGGCGGCGAGCATGTCAGTGCTCCAGCCTGCGGCTATGCGTCCGAGCGTGCTCTTCCCAAGTCCGGTCGCTCAACGGGCCTCGGACTGGTTCCCAGCAGTAACAACGCGTACAGGCTGGACCGCTGCTCGCCGCCTGCGGGCCGGCCGTTCAGCGGGGAGGTGTCCAAGTGCTGCGTATCGCCCAGCTCTGCCAGCAACACGGTTGGACAAGGTACCTGACGTTCGACATCGAACTGAGTAGAGCCCGGAAGCTCGCTGCGCAGAAGGACGACAACCGGGACCTGCTGTTCGTGACGGTGTCGCGTCGGACCTTCTACCGGTGGATGGGTGAAGGCGACCGGCATGAGCCGAGGCCGGAGACCGTGCGCGTCCTGATGTACATGTTCGACATGCTCGATGAGCCGCCGATGGCCCTGTTCGAAGAGGTGGAGCCCGTTGCGCTTGGCTCGGCTGCGAGCCCCTTCGATGCGAGTGCCCTGCTGGGCACCGGAGCGGCGCCTGCACCCGTGGATCCGGCACTTCTGGCCCTCGCCGCGGGCCAGATCACCGAGATCGTCGAACACTACGAGATGCTCGGGCCCCAGCAGTTGACGCGTGAGGCGCTGCTTCTACGGTCCATGCTCCAGTTGCTCCTCGGCGGACGCCAGACGCTGCGCCAGCGAGAGCGCACGATGCAGCTGCGCGGGCAGGTCTCGGCCCTGCTCGGGTACATGTCGGTCAACTGCGGTCAGCCGCGATCCGCCGAGGGCTACCTCGCCGAAGCCATGTCCGTGGCGGTGGAGATCGAGGACACCGCGCTGCAGATGTGGGTGCTCGGCACGCAGTCGTTCAGCCTCTACTACCAGCAGGACTACAGGAAGGCGGACGAGGCGGCGCGGATGGCGGTCGAGCTGGACCCGACCAGCCCGCTGGCGATTCGCCCGCTCGTCAACGGGCGGGCCCGCGCACTTGCCCGCCTCGGGGTGAAGCGCGAGGCCGAGTACGTGATCGGCGCCGCCCTCGCCCTCACGGGACGCGCGGACGACCTGCCGGAAGGTGTGAGTTCCTGCATCTCACTGGGCGCGTACTCCCCGGCCCGCACGCTCGCGAACGCGATCACGGCACACCTGTCCCTCGGCGACACGTCGAAGGTGTTCACCCTCGCCAAGGAGATCGAGCCGATGGTCTCCTCCTCCGAGTCGGTCTGGACGCGGGCCCTGGTGGGCCTCGACCTCGCGACCGCGCACCTCCAGGGCAACCGCCCCGACGTCGAGCAGGCCATGGCGCTGGGCACCACCGCGATCGAAGCCGGCGGGATGCCCCCGATTCGTTCGGTCCACCAGCGGGGCGGCGAACTGCTGCGGCAGGCTGGTGCCTGGCGCGGCGAAGCCGGGGTACGGGAGTATGCGGAGCGGCTGCGTTCCTGGGAGGCGAGTCCTCTCGCGGCCCCGCTCGTGGCGAGCGCGACGACCTAGCAAGGAGTTCTGGCACGTGCTTTTGACCGACAGCCGGGCGTTCCCGGCCGAGCCTCCCGCCGACCTGGACAGCCCGGAAGCGATCACCGCCCACGACCAGTCGGTGTTCGACGCGACCGAGACCATGAAGAATCACTGGGACCGGGCGGGCTGGAGCTCGGAGCGGCGCGCGCTGTACTGGTTCCTGACCTTCCCGGACGACTCGGCTCTGATCGGAGCGGCCCGCGCGTGCCAGGACGGGCTCGACGGGCTCGGCCTGGACCTGGTCCCGGCGGACGGTCTGCACGTGACCCTGGCACGGATTGGCGAATCCGCAGACACCTCCCCGGAGCTGCTGGCGGAGCTGGTTCGGCGGGTCGGGCAGCACGGGTTGAAGCGCTTCGAGATCGCGGCGCATCCGCTGGCCGGCTCCCAGGGGGCGGTCCGTTTCACTCTGGCGCCATGGCGGCCTCTGGTGGAACTTCACGCTGCGCTGGCCGTCTGCGGGCGAGAGGCCGGGCTGCCAGGCGGCCGTCGGACCTCTTCGTTCCGGCCGCACCTGAGCATCGCCTACAACCCGTCGGTCCGGCCGGCTCAACCGGTCATCGACCAGGTCTCCCGGCTCCGGGAGATCCCGCCCGTCCCGTTGGAGATCACCGGGGTGGACCTCGTGGAGCTGCGCCGGGAGACCCGTGAGTACCGGTGGGAGGTTCTCCACCGCCTCGAACTCCAGTAACCGGCGCATCGACACGGCTTCGCACGCCGATCGAGGTTCCACCGGTCACTGGATCCGGGCAAGGTCCAGGGTGTGGTGCAGTTCTGCGCGTACCGAGGCATAGACGCTGCCGGCGAGTTCGACGTCGGACTCGTCGAACGCGTACAGGTTGGCGAAGTTCTGGACGATGTGCCGGCGGGTGCCGAAGCCGGCGACCACGACCGCGTTCGGGCTCTGCTCGATGCAGTATCTCAAGGCGATTGCCGCCTCCCCGCCCGGAAGGCGCGAGACGTGCTCGCGCAGCGGCCGTAGTCCTTGGCGGAGGGCGGCCCACGCCGAGGCAGGCAGGTCAGGCATCGGCGCGATGGGTCCGCGGGTGTCCGCGAGAGTGCCTCCGGCCAGGGGAGCACAAAGAAGGAGCCCGACCTTCCGCTGCCGGGCGAAGGTGAAGACGTCCTGCCCCTGCACGGGGACGAGCTGCTGCAGGGGATTGAAGCGGGTCAGGACGACGTCCGGTTGGACGACCTCGAAGACGCGGGCGAACCGTTGCGTCTGGTCCGCCCCGGCGGTCCGGCTCGGGTGGGGGCCGCGCAGGCCCACCGCACCGATGACCCCCAGGCGTCGGAACGCCGCCAAGGCTTCGGCCGCTTCGTGGAGGTAGCGGTCCTCCGGCCCGAAGTCGAGACTCGGCAGGACGTAGAGCGCGACGTGGTCGTCCTGGAGGTTGTCCAGGGTCTGCTCCAGCTGGTGACGCACGTGGGGCGACGCGTACGGGTGCGGCGCGGTTCCGGCATTCTGGATCTTCGTGACGATCTGGAGTCCGGCGCCTCGGTGTTCGTCGATCAGCTGACCGAGAATCCGCTCGGCGTGGCCCTGGCCGTAGGTGTCCCCTGTGACGAATAGCGTCGCGCCGGCCTCTACGGCGGTGCGGAGCGCGCCGAGCGTCTCGCGGTCCTGCCACAGGCCACCGCTGCCGGTCGAGCGGCATCCTACGCCGAGCGGGTGGGCGTTGATCGTCCTGCTCAGGTGGCGGGCAACGGGGCTGGACAAGGTCACCGAGCCACGTCCTTCTCCGGGCCGAACAGCGCGGTGACGACCGTGCCTGCAGGGACCGGGTCGACGCACCACGCGGTCGTGCAGTGGTCCACCAGGGCCAGCCCGCGCCCACCCTCGCTCAGCTGGTCGGTGGAGTCCGAGCGGGTCGGGTCGTGAAGGGCGGATGCCCGGCGGGCGATGGTGTCCGCCCCCCTCCCTGCATCCCTCACCGAGATGGTGACCCCGCCCGGGTACCAGCGGACGGTCAGTTCCTCCGCGCCGCCTGCATGGTTGATCGCGTTGGCCACGACCTCGGTGGCGACCAGAGCGGCATCGTCGAGCTGCGAAGCGGAAACCCATCCGGAGACGACCTGCTTCACCACGGCCCTGGCCTGGGCGCACGCCGATACGCGTGTGGTCAGTGGGGTCCGGCGCTCGCCGATGACATCACCGAGTCGGAACTGTCCAAGCGTGGTGGAGGTGGTGAAGCCCACCGGCGCCTCCCTGCAACGTGGCCCTCGGATGCAGGTGGTCCTGCCCGCCCTCCCACCATCAGGCAGCCCGGGCGGCAAACCAGTGCCAAGCCAGTGCCAATCCGGCGCCGCCGGGGACTGGGCTGCGATCAGCAGAACATGACATACCGCCCCGGACGAGGCGCATCCGTGGAACGAAGTGCGGTGAGATTCCACGAACTTGGCACTGCCATGGCACTGGTTTGCCGTCTGCCACGCCGCAGAGTGGAGCCGTCGGCACCGGTGCGGTCGCAGAAGCGCCTTCGGGCAGCCTGCGGCTGCTGCAGGGGCAGACAGTACCCAGGCAGTCACGCCCGGTCGTCACCGGTGCCGTCGTCGCTGCCCCTCACCATCCGGCCAAGGAGCAACCGTGAATTCCCACTCGCAACTTCCGGTCCTGGGCGACCTGGTGGCCGGCACCGTCGGTGCCGTGGCTGCCATCCACGTCAGCTCCGAGGGACTCGTCCTCGGCACGTCACCGGGTGTCGGCCGCGACGAGGCCGACACCTGGGCCGCCCTGATCTCCGGCCTGGGGGCGATGAGTTCCAGGAGCGTCGGCATCGTCGGTGACCTCACCTCCGGAGAGCGCCCCTGGGGACACAGCGTGATCGAGGACCGCGCCGGCAGGACCATGACGTTGGTGGGTGCGGCCGATCACTCCATGCTCGCGGTGGTCGGCGCCGAGGGAGCGGACCTGGGTGAGATCGCGGCGCGGCTGATCGTCCTCGCGGACCACGGCCTCGCTCCGGCGGTGGCGGCGTGAGTGCGGCTCCGGCGGGTCGGCCCGCATCGGCTGTGCAGCGCCCGCTGCCGCTGCCCGCCGTTCTGGCCGCGGTCCACTTCCCGGATCCGCACAGCCCCGGTATGGCCGGGCTCGCGTTCTACCTCGCCCGGCGAGGCGCCCAGGTGACGGTGGCGCCCTCGCACGCCGAGCACGACCGGGAGCTGCTCCGGCGGCTCCACCGCACCGGGGCGCTCCAGCGCCCCCCGGGCCCGGACAGCACGACATCACTGCTCTGGGGCGGGGACAACGCGGCGCTGCAGGAGATCGTGGATCTCGCGACCGGCCGGGGCCTGCCGACGGTGAGCCACTCCCGGGCCGTCGAGCTGCTGGCCGCCACGGTGCCGACCGTCGTGGCCGTCGCGGGAAGCCACTCCACCACGACGGCCGCCGCCGCGCTGACCTGCGCGCTGACGGTCCGCGACCCGGGATGGATCCTCAACGCATCCCCGCACGCAGACGCGCCCGGCTACGACGGCAGCGGCGAGGTCCTCGTGGTGGACCTGTGCCCCGACAGCGCGCTCCACGAAGCGGGCCCGCCGAACTGGCAGCACCGCGCGCTGGGGGCCGGGCTGCACCCCGCCGTGACGCTGGTGACCGCGGTGGAGGAGGCACCCCCGGCCTTCCTGACCCGCCAGGAGGCACTCGACCAGGTCGAGGCCCTCGCCCGTCGCAGCCAGACGGTGGTGGTGTGGTCCGGCCAGCCCGGCTGCGCCGAGCTGCTGGAGCGCCTGCGCCGGGCACCGGGTCCGCGGGTGGTGACGGTCGGACGTGGCGAGGACTCGGACGTGGCCGTCCTCGGGCTGCTGTGGAGCGGCGAGGACCACCACCTCACCATCCGGGCCGGTGGCGAGCAGTCGACCGTTGCCGTGCCCGTCGTGGGCAAGACGGCAGCCCTCGCCGTCGCGGCGGCGTTCGCTGCCGGCTGGGCCCTCGGGCTCTCGGTCGCGGACCTTGCAGACGGCCTCGGCGCCTTCCCCGGTGTGGAACGGTCGCTGACCCGGCTGGGGACGGTCGCCGGGGTCACCGTGATGGAATCCCGCGCGCAGCACCCGGAGGAGATCGCGGCCGACCTGGGCGGTGCCCGGATGCTGACGGAGGGCGCGCTGGTCGTGGTGTACGAGCCGGTGGGCCACCTGCGCACCGCGGCGCTCGCCGACCGGATCGTCGGCGCCCTGGCCGCGGCCGACCACACAGTGCTGCTGCCTGTGCGTTCGACCCGGGCCGGATCCGCGCGGCCCGGCGACGGCATCGAGGCCCTCCTGCACGCCGACTCCGCCAACGCGCTCGTGGTCCCCGTGCCAGGGCCGTGCCAGATGGGTGCCGACACCCTGGCGGTCTCCCTCGCGCACCGGGGCGACCTGATCCTCACGGTCGGCCCCGACGCCGCCCACCGGATCGGGCCCCGGCTGCTGGCCGCGCTCGACCGGCCCCGGCCCGCTGAGTAGCAGCGCCACCACCCATTTCTCTCTTCTCTGCCCGAACTCGCCACGAGGAGCTTCGCCATGCCTGCTGCCCTGCCCGAACGGCCGGATCTCTCGGCCGCCGAGGTGCTGCTGTTTCGCCAGGTGGCCGGCGGCCACCTGAACGCGGTGGTCAGCCGAGCCACCGGTATCTCCGAGAAGTCGGTCGCCGCCGCCGTCAACGAGCTGATGTCCAAGCTCGGCACCACCAACCGCCACCACGCCGCCGCCCTCGGAGCGGGCTGGGGATGGGTCCGGGCCGAGGATGTCCCCGTGTCCGGTCCCAGCGGCCGGCAGCTGCCCGAGGGCCGCAGGAAGGTCCTCGAAGCGCTGGTCGCGGGGGAGGCCCCGGAGACCGCCGCCGAGCGGCTCGGCCTGTCCGAGAACACCGTGCGGGTCTACATCCAGGACATCCTGCGGGCGCTGGGCGTGCGCTCGCGCCCGCAGGCCGCGGCGCTCGCCCTGCTCACCGGTGTCGTACAGCTCGACGCCCTGGGCAGCGGCTGGCCGGACACCGTGCTCGTCGAGGTCCACGGCCCGGTCGGCCTGCAGCCCACCGGGGTGAGCTGATGCCGCGCGTTCGTCGGATGACGGTCGTACTGGCCGGGGCGGCCTGTCTGTTGCTGGCGCTCGCGGCCGGGGCGGCGACGACGGCGGCGCTCCGGTACGAGCACGCCGTGCACGGGCCGGTGGTGCTGGCCGGTACCACCTACACCGCCGGGGTGCTCCTGCTGATCGGAGCCGGGCTCACCGGTGCCGGCCGCACCGATGGGGGCGTCCGGTGAGCGCCCGCGGTGGGCTGGCCTTGTTGACCGTGGACCAGGCCGCCGTCCTCGACCGCGTCGGCGCGGGGATGACCAACGGCGAGATCGCCGTCTCCCTTCCGCTCGGCCTGCAGGCCGTCCGGCGGCTGCTCGCGCAGTCCCTCGTCAGGCTGGGCACGGAGGACCGGATGTCGGCGTTCGTGCGGGCCTGGCAGTCCGGCCAGGTCCCGCACACCCTCCCGGTGGGCAGCCCTCCCGCCCTGAGTGACGACCAGATCCGGGTGCTGCTGATCTGGGCGGCCGGTGGCAGCCAGGCGCACGTCGCTCGCGCCCTGCACCTGTCCGAACGGACCGCGAGCCGCTGGGAACACGGCATCCTGGCGGCGCTCGGTGCCCGCAACCGCGCGGTCGCCGTCCGCAGCGCCCTTGAGCACCGGCTGATCGATCCGGGCGACGAAAGCCTTGCCGCGCTGTGCGGCGAACCCATGGCGGCCGATTCGGGTCAGGGCCGCACCTCTCTGTTCCACGACAAGGAACCGGCCGACGCCGGAACCGGCACACCGTCCGCGGCGGATCCCTTCGAGGAGGTCCTGCGCTCCGCGGCCGGGGTGATCGTGCACCTCGGGGCGCTGGCCGGGCTGGCACCAGCGCCGTCGCTGACGCAGATCCTTCTCGGTGCTCCGGGCCGCGACCGGACCCCCGCCGTCGTTCGCCTCCTGTACCGGGCACTGGCGCTGGGAAGGCCGTGCGCGCTCGTGATCCCGCCAGGTGCCGGCAACGCGGTCAGAGTCGTGTCGGCGGCGGGTCTGGACTGCGCGTGGTCCGGCGCGGTCCGTCAGAGCGAAGGCAACCCTTCGGCGGCCTACGCGGCGGCGGCCCACCAGCTCGGTGCCGCCCCGGACCGGTGTGTGGTGCTGTGCCCGGGCGACCAGGCTCCCGTTGCGGGGTCGATGAACCCCCTGCAGGTCCTGACCGCGGCAACCACCGCCCGGACGGTCGCCCGGCGCCGGCCGCTGCCCGCAGTCGGTGGCCGGGACCGCCAGATCGCCGAGCTCACCGCCCGCGGCTACCCCGCCGTCCGGATCGGCGAACAGTTGGCCGTCGGCGAGCACCTGGTCCACCGCGAACTGGCCGCGATGCGCGAGCGGTTCGCAGCCGGGGACGACACCGAGCTGGTCGCCCGACTGATCACCGCCGAGCTGATCGACACCCGGCACCTGCGCGCCGAACTGCCGCTGGTCCCCCCTGACCTCGACCAAGCGGAACGCGCCGTCCTCGCCCTGATGTGCGCGGGTGGCCCGACCCCGGACGGCGCCCGTGCGGCCGGCCTGACCTGGAGGGAGGCCCGCGCCGCCGAGACACGCGCCGTCCGGACGCTCTCCCCTCGCCGTAGCCGTATTCACGCCGTCGCCGTCGCCCTGGTCACCGGCGCCGTCGCCCCGCCCCTCCCACCGCCCATCAGAGTCCCGGAGCCCGCAGTGCCCCGTGCCGCACCCCGCAGACGCCCTCGCGCACCGTCCCGGACCAGCGCTGCACGCCCCCGCCTCCCGGCGGCCGGGGGCGAGCACGCCCCCGCCGGCCGGTGAGCCGCGCCACCGGTGCTCCGCGGCATGTGCGGGCGCCCGCCTTGCCCGCTCCCGGTAGCGGACCCGTCCTGCTGCTGGCCGGGGCGTCGACCGGGCGTCCCCACTGGCAGGCCCGGGGCCGTTCGGCTGCTCGCCGAATGCGCTGCACCGGCACCGTCCTCGACCCCTTCGTACCTGGCGACACCGAACTTGCTTGGCGCACCGGATGGCTGGAGCGGGCCGAGTCCTGTGCCGATGTGCTGCTGGCCTGGCGCCCCCTCGGCCCGTGGCCGGTTGTCAGGGCCCACCGCGCCCACACCGCCGACAGGCTCCGCGCACCGATCGTCGTCGGCTGCCCGCCGCTCCCCGCCTGGCAGCAGGCAACCCGCCGTTGCCTCGCCGCCGACATCCCGTCCCTGCCGGTGCACTCCACGCTCGGCACCACCGTGGAGAACGCCCTCGCCCGCCTCCGGGCGCGCACCCGCTGACCGAACACTCCGACCACGTCAGGACGACCCGTATGCCCGCACTCGACCAGCCGCCGATCAGGGATCTCGCACCCGTCGGCAACGGCCGCTCCACCGCCCTTGCCGACCGCACCGGAACGATGGGGTGGCTGTGCCTGCCGGAGTTCGACTCCCCGGCCGTGCTCGCCGGCCTCCTTGGCAGCCGTCGGCACGGCTCCTGGACCGTCGCCCCCGCCTCGCCCAGGCCGACCGCGGTGACCGGCCGCGCCTACCGGCCCGGCACTCTCGTGCTCGACCAGGTCTGGGAGATGCCCGAGGGAACTCTGCGGGTCACCGAGTTCATGCCCGCCGCCGGCGACGACCGGCCCGCCCAGGTGATCCGCCTCGCGACGTGCCTGCGCGGCCGGGTCAGCGTGACCTCCCGGATCCTGCTCGCCGCCGACTACGGCAAGGCCCCGCTCCACCTGGGTGCCACCACCGGCCCCGGCGGCGTACGGCGCCTCGCCGCCGACCACCAGGGCGCCACACTGTTCCTCGACGGCCCCGGCCACCGGGTCAACCGGCGCGGAACCGCCACCGCCGAGACCGTACTGACCGCAGGGCAGCACGCCGCGTACGCCCTGACCTGGCAACAGCCCGGCGAACCGGTTCCGCCGGTCCCCAACGCCGAACAGGCGCTGACCGCAACCCTGCAAGAGTGGGAAGCCTGGAGCGCGCGCAGCACCTACACCGGGCCGGACCGCGACGCCGTCCTCGGATCGCTGGCCGTCCTCGCCTCGCTCGTCCACACCCCGACCGGCGCAATCATCGCCGCCCCCACCACCTCCCTGCCGGAGGAGGTCGGCGGCGAACGCAACTGGGACTACCGGTACTGCTGGCTGCGGGACTCCGCCCTCACCGCTATGGAGCTGCTGTGCGCCGGCGACTACCTGCCCGAGGTACGGGCCTGGCGCCGCTGGCTGACGGAGACAATCACGGACCCCGCCGAGGTGCGGATCATGTACCGCCTCGACGGCAGCACCGAACTGCCCGAGACCGTGCTGGACCACCTGCCCGGCTACCGGGGCTCCCTGCCGGTCCGCACCGGCAACGGCGCCGCCGACCAGCTCCAGCTCGACGTGTTCGGCTACGTCGCGCAGACCCTGCTGGCCGCCGAGGACGCCGGCCTCGAACCCAACCCCGCCACCGACAAGCTCCTGCTCGGCCTGGCCGGGGTCGTCGCCGCCACCTGGCACCAGCCCGACCGGGGTATCTGGGAGATCCGCGGCCCCGAACAGCACTTCACCCACTCCAAGGCCATGGCGTGGGCCGCCCTCCACCACACCGTCGCGCTGCTGGAACGCCGCCCGGACGCGGACCGGCCCGCCCTGCAGTGGCTGCGCGACACGGCGACCGCGATCCACGCCGACGTCCTCGCCAACGGCTACGACCCGGACCGCAACACGTTCGTCCAGGCGTACGGCAGCCGGGCACTGGACGCCTCCCTCCTGCTCCTGCCCCAGCTGGGCTTCCTGCCGCCGGACGACAAGCGGGTCATCGGCACGATCGAGGCGGTCCAGCGCGACCTCGCCACCTACGACGGCCTCGTGCTGCGCTACCGCACCCACCACGACGCCGACGCCAACGTCGACGGGCTGCCCGGGGACGAAGGCGCCTTCCTCGCATGCTCGTTCTGGCTCGTCACCGCCCTCGCCCTCGCCGGCCGCACCGGGGAGGCCCGCGAACGCATGGACGCCCTGCTCGCCCTGCGCCCGGACCTCGGCATCCTCGCCGAGGAGTACGACCCGGCCACCGGCGAGCACCTCGGCAACACTCCGCAAGGGCTCAGCCACCTCGCACTCCTCAACGCCGCCCGCGCCCTCGCCACCGCCGACCCGGCCGCCGCCGCAGTCCTGCCCCGGCAGGCCACCCCGGTCGCCGCCGTGTTCTGACCACCCCGCCCGGCACACCGTCCACCTCCACCGTCCGGTAGCCCGCTCCAGGAGAACGTCTTGCCCACCATCACCGTCGGTTCCCTCAACCTTGGCCACGACGGCTACACCCGCACTCCCCGCGGCGGCGGCCACTTCGACCGCTGGTACGACGCCCACGAGGCCCTGAGCGCCTATCCGTTCGACGTGCTGTTCCGGCAGGAGATGACCCACTCCGCCGCCGACGGCGGCCGGCTCCTGCACGAGGCGGAGCGCATGCTCGGCATGCGCGGCTTCCTCGGCCCCTCCGCGCCCGCGGAGTCCCCCAACCCGTGCGGCCTGTTCGTGCGCGAGGACACCTTCCGGGTCACTGGCGTGTGGCCGCAGGAGAAGGACTGGTGGCTGCCGCCGTGCGCCGTCTCCGTCAGGTACGCGGAGGCGGGCGTCCCGCTCCAGCTCGCCTCCGTGCACCTCAGCTACCGCTCACCTGCCCGGCGCCAGATCGAGGCGGGCAACATGACCACCTGGCAACGCCCGAACCTGGCCGTCCTGCTCGGCGGCGACTTCAACTCCTACAGCGGCTCCGGCATCGAGCAGCAGCCCTTCCCCGACTGGCCGCACATCCCCGACCGCACCCACCAGGAACACCGCACCCGCGCCGGCTCCGTGACCGACACCGAACCGGACCGCATCCTCACCGCGGCCGGCATCGACGACGTCGCCCTCCACGCCGCCACCCGCCTCGGCCAGGCGGACGCGCTCGCCCCCACCGCCAGCCAGGACCCCGCCACCAACCAGCGCCAGGGGCCCGCCCAGCGGATCGACTTCCAGCGCGCCTCCCGCGCGCTGCTCCCGGCCCTGACGGGCTTCCACGTCGTCCCGCTGCCCGGCCTGTCCGACCACCCGCTCACCATCTCGGTCTGGGACGCCGACGCGTTCATCGCCGGCCTTGAGGAGCACGCCGGCTTCGACTACCGGCGGCCCGGCGCCCGCTGAGAGCGTCCGGGCGCCCGCCCGCGGCCCTGTTCACCCGAAGGAGAGGAGCACCACCCGTGTCCGCCGCAGCCCCACCCTGCGTGTCAGGCCGCTATGTCCGCCCGCAGCCGGGCGAGGCTGCCGTGCGCCTGCTCGCGGACGTCCGGGAGCAGGGCGCCAGCGCGGATGACTCGCTGGACCTGGTGCGGCAGGCGGTGCAGCTCCGCGCCGTCGAGAGCGACGCGCATCCGTTCGCCGGCGGCGTCCCGGTCGCCGCGTCGCAGCAGGATCTGGCCTGCGGTGATCGCGGAGATGATGCGCCATTGCGGGCTGGTCCGGAAACCGGGGGCGGGTGCGCGTTCGAGGAGTTCGACGGCGCCCGGCAGTCGGCCGGTGGCGGCCAGGCCGCGCAGCCGGACCTCGTGGAGGGTGAACTCGGAGAACAGCGGTGTGACGTTAGCGGTGTCGAGCAGGCGCCTGCTCTCCGCGACGGCGTCGTCGAAGACCGTGGTGGCGCCGGCGGTTCCGGCGGCGCGAGCGAGGAGGATGACGGCCGCGGCGCGCTCGTCGGGCGTGCGGGACAGGTCGCGGGCGCGGCCAAGCCGTTCCAGCGCGGCGTGGTGCAGGCCGGCCTTGCGCAGTTCGTTGCCGTGGTGGCGCAGGGCATGGGCGTACAGCGGGCGGTCGCCGAGGCGGCGGGCGATGGCGACACCTTTGCCGGTCCAGCGGGCGGCGGTCGCGAGGCGTTCCTCGGGCAGGACGTGGCCGAGGGCGACGCCGAGGCCGGTGCGGGCGCGGGCGAGCAGGCGCAGGACGTCGGTGTCGGTGTGGCCGTCTGCGGCGCGTGCTTCGAGGCGGGCGACGAGGGGCCAGAGTTCGTCGACGGCGGCGGCGGCCTGTCCGGCTTGGCGGGCGATCTCGGCCAGGCGAAGGACGCTCTCACCGAACTGGATCATGGCGTGGTGGTCTCCGTCGGCGTCGTCGGTGATGCCGAAGACGTGGGGTGGCAGGCCGAGGCTCTGGGCGATGTGCCGCAGGGCCCCGATGTCGGTGACCGTGCGGCTCCCGGTCTCGATGCGGGAGATGTAGGAGGTGGAGTAGCCCAGGAGGGTGCCGAGTTCCTCCTGCGGGAGCTGGTTGAGCTGCCGGTAGAAGGTGAGGATCTCGGGCAGGCTGCGGCGGCGCAGGATGTCCTGGGCCCGTGGGGTCGTCCAGTGCCAGCGGATGCCGCCGTGCTGGTCGCGGCGTGCCACCGGTCAGGCCCGGCCCTGCAGTTCGTACCAGCGGGCGACGGAGTCCTTGTAGCCCTGCGGCATGACCAGGTGGGGCACCTCGTCGCGGTGGAAGAGGCCGGCCTCCTTGTGCTCGTGGCTGACGACCGGAGGCCGGTCGGCGTCGGCGGCGCTGCAGCCGTACGTGACGATGAAGACCTTGCGGCCGGGAACAGGTTCGTACATCCACACGTCCAGCAGCGGGCCTGCGGTCGCCGTCCAGCCGCTCTCCTCCCGGATCTCGGTCTCCACCCGCTGTTCGGGTGTCTCGGGGCCTTCGAGCTTGCCGCCGGGCAGCTCCCACTCGGCCCGTTCGTTCTTCAGCAGCAGTACCCGCCGGTTCGGGTCGAGGACGACACCCTTGATGGAGATCGGGAACGTCGGCGGCACATAGGGCTCTTCAGAGGGTCCGGTCATCTCTACTTCCACGGCGCACGGACGGGCACGGGCCCGTCGAACGTAGCAGCCGACCGCTGCCGAACGCTCTCACAGTGCAGTGATCGATCTTTGACAGTTTGTCACTTCACTGGAGGCGGGTGCGCCCGCCACAGTGTGTCCTCTCCCGTCCGCCCGTTCTCACGAGGGGGATCCTCCATGCCGTCTTCCGGTACCGCACTGCCTGTCACGGACGAAGAGTTCACCCTCGGCGCGCTTGGTGGTGACGGGTTGGAGCGGGCCGCGGCCGTGCTGCGCGAGCGTGGCCTGGTGCGGTTCTCCCGCCTCGGCGGTCGCAGCGATGTGCTCGAAACGGTGGCTCTGCTGATGTCCGCGCGGTGGCAACACCGGGATGCCGATCCGGACGGGTTGACCGTCATTCGCGACACCGGCCGGCACGAGGGCCGGACGGGCTTCGCCGGCCTGGGGCGCGGCGGCCTCGCGCTGCACACCGAGTGCGCCCAGTTGCCCCGACCGCCGCGGCTGATGCTGCTGGCCTGTGCGCGGGCGGCCGAGGACGGCGGCGAGAGCCTGCTGGTGGACGGCCGAAGTGTCCTCACCGAACTGGCCGCCTCCCACCCGACCGCGCTGGAGGCCCTCTCGGCGCCGCGGGCCGCGTACTTCGGCGGGTCGGACGGCCACTTCGCCCCCGTCCTGGAGCACCGGCCCGACGGGCGATGGCGGCTGCGGCTGCGCCAGGACGAGCTGGCCCGGTTCTCGCCCGAGGCCGAGGCACATCTCCCTGCCCTGCGCCGCGCCGTCGAGCGCCACACCACCCGCCTGCGCCTGGCCTGCGGGCAGGGCCTCGTGCTGGACAACCACCGCGTCCTGCACGGCCGCACCCGATTCACCGGGGAGCGGCTGCTGCTGCGAGCCCTCGGGCAGCCGCACCCCGCCCTCGGCATGGCAGAGGGGTTCCCCGCCCCGTGGCCCACGCCCGGCACGGCCGGAACCGCACGCGCCGGGACCGGCTGACAACGCCGCCCATCGACTCCTGGTGACGCGAGGGCGCACCCCGTGCCCCGCCGCCAGGTCCCGCAAGGGAAATCCAACAGGAGGAACACATGGTCCAGAAGATCACGGCGGAGACCAAGGCCACCACGGCCACCGTCGGCGACGAGTTCGACCTCGACGTGCGCACCGTCGAGCAGACCGACGCGGCCAGCCTGCAGGTCCTGACCGACGACGGCTGCGGCGCCACCTGCGGCGCGTGCACCACCGGCCTGCACTGACCCGCCCGGCCGGTGCCCCGGGGGCTCACCCCGGGGCACCGGCCCGCCACCCGTCCCGCTCCAACTCCGACTCCGAGGTCTGCCGCCCATGCGCCCACCCGCTCCCTACCGCGCCGCTGGCGTGGCCCTCGTGCGCGCCGTCGCCCACCCCACCCTCGCGGTGCCGGACTGGCCGGACCTCGACAACGCGTCGGGCCTGACCGGGCGGCAGGTGCTGTGGCTGCGGGAAGTGTGGACCGGTGGCCCTCTTTCCGAGGCCCTCGCCCAGGCCAGCCCCGCGCTGGCCGAGCGCGTCCGGCACCTCGCCGCCGACCCGGACCCCGTACCCCGCGAGGTTCGGCGTGCCGCCCTCGCCTCCGCCCGCTACCTCCTGCGCGCAGGACGGCCCACCCCGTTCGGTTCCTTCGCGGGGGTGCAGGCAGCGTCCTTCGCGCCGGTCTCGGACCTTCGGTGGGGTATCGAGCACCGTGCCGTGAGCCGGGTCTCGGCGGCCCGGCTGGCCGAGGCGATCGGCCGGCTGGAGGCTCTCCCGGACCTGCTGGCCCGCCTGGACGTGACGGCGAACAACACCACCCACCGGCGGGGCGAGCGCCTTGCCGTTCCCCACTGCCCGCTCACCCGGCCCGGCGGCGGCACGGCTGCCGCCGAGACCACCCTGCGCTGCACCCGGCCGGTCGCCCTCGCCCTGGCCGCCGCCCACCGCCCGATCCGCGTCCAGACGCTCGCCGACACGGTCCGCGCCGAGTTCCCCACCGCGTCCGCCGAGCAGGTCACGGGTGCTCTGTCCGAACTCGTCGCGCACCGAGCACTCGTGTCGAACCTGCGCGCACCGGCTACCGAGCCCGACCCCCTCCGGCACCTGCTCGTTGCCCTGGACCGAGCGGGCGCGAACTCGCTGCCGGCCGTTGCCGAGGTCCTGGCGGACCTGCGGGCCCCGGCGTTCTCGGACGCCGCCGTCGACCTGCGGCTGGACGCCGACCTCGTCCTCCCGCAGTCGGTGGCCGACGAGGCCGCCCGCGCCGCCGGCCTGCTGACCCGGCTCAGCGCCCACCCCAACGGCACCGCCGCCTGGCGGGCGTACCACATGGCCTTCTACGAGCGGTACGGCCGCGGCGCGCTGGTGCCGCTGCTCGACGTGGTCGCGGACAGCGGGATCGGCTGGCCGGACGGCTACCCCGGTGCCTGGGCCGCCGACCGGCCGCGCTTCAACGAGCGCGACGAGGTGCTCGCCGCGCTGGCCCAGCGGGCGGCGCTCGACGGCGAGCACGAGGTCGTGCTCGACGACGCCGTGCTGGCCTCGCTCGATCTCGGCCCCGACGAGCCGCGCCTGCCCCCGCACCTGGAGATCCTCGCCCGCATCCACGCCCGCACCCGTGAGAACCTCGACCAGGGCGACTTCCGGTTGGAGGTCGTCTCCGCCTCCCGGGCGGCCGGTGTCTCGGTCGGCCGCTTCCTGCACCTCCTCGAGCCAGAGCACCGGAAGGCGTTCACCGACCTGCTCACCTGCCTGCCGACGCTGGACGAGCGCGCCGTCACCGCGCAACTCTCCTTCCCGCCGCTGGACGGGGCGAGCGGACACGTCGCCCGCAGCGTCGCCACCGGCCAACTGACGATCAGCCTGGGAGAGCACCGCCCGGCCGCCGACGGCGTCCTCTGCCCCGGGGATCTGGCGGTGGGCTGCGACGGGCGCCGCATGTACCTGGTCGCGCCGACGCTCGGGGTGCGGATCGAGGCCGCGGCCACGCACGCGCTGAACCTGCGCACCCACACCCCGCCGCTGGCCCGGTTCATCACTGAGCTGCCGCGCGCCCAGGGCGCCCAGGTCACCCGCTTCTCCTGGGGCGGCCTCGGCCACCTGCCGTTCCTGCCCCGGCTGCGGCACGGCCGCGTCATCGTCTCCGCGGCCTCGTGGCGCTTGGCCGCCGCCGAACTCCCCGCGCGCAGTGCCGGTTCCGCCGAGTGGGACGAGGCGCTGTCGGGCTGGTTGGTGCGCCGCCGGGTCGCCCGGTACGTCACGCTGGCCGCCGACAGCCAGGGCCTGCCGATGGACCTCGACGATCCGGGTCACCGTGTCCTGCTGCGCGAGCACCTGCGATCCGCGCCGCACGCCGTCCTCGTCGAGGCGCCCGAGCCGGCCGACCTCGGCTGGGCCGGCGGCCGGGCCCACGAGGTCGCCGTCCCGGTCACCGCCACCCGGGCGCCCGCCTGGCCGCGCCTGCCCCGCCCCACCCCGGCCCGGATCCTGCACCGCGGCCACGGCGACGCCCCCGGCACCTCCCCGGTGCTCCTCGCCTCGCTCTACGGCGACCCGGAACGCCAGGACACTGTCCTGGCCCGGCATCTGCCCGGCCTGCTGGAGCGGCTCGGCAACCCGCGGTGGTGGTTCGTCCGTTTCCGTGACCCGCGCCGGCACCTGCGGCTGCGCTTCGCGCTCGCCGACCCGGGCGGCTTCGGCCCGGCCGCCACCGTGATCAGCACCTGGGCCGCCGAGCTCCACCGGGCCGGTCTGCTCGCGGAGGTCGTGTACCCGACCTCCTACACGGAGACCGGCCGGTGGGGCGAGGGCCCGGCCTGGGCGAGCGCCGAAGAGGTCTTCCGCACCGACTCCGCCGCCGTCCTGGCCCAGCTGTCCCAGCCCGTCCTGCCCGGCCGCCTCGCGCTGCTCGCCGCCCACGCCGTCGCCATCGCGGCCGGATTCACCGGCTCGGCCTCGGCCGGGCTGCGCTGGCTTGTCGCCAACGTCCCCGCCAAGCCCCCGGTGCCCGTTCCCCGGCCGGTGTTCGCCGAGGCCGTCCGCCTCGCCGACCCGCACGGCGGCTGGGCCGCGCTGCGCGCCGAGCCCGGCGGCGCTGCGGTCGTCGACGCCTGGGCCGCGCGCCACCGGGCCCTGGACGCCTACCGCCGGTTCTTCCCCGGGCCCCGCACGGAAGGGGTGGACGCGGACGACGTGCTCGGCTCCCTGCTGCACTGCGGCTACGTCCGCGCGCACCGCATCGACTTCGACGACGAGGCCCAGGTCCTCTACCTGGCCCGCGCCACAGCCCTCGCCCGCCTGGCCCGGGACGGTGACCGGTGAACACCGCGCACCCCGCCCTGCTGCTGTCCGATCGGATCGCCGAGCTCCTCTCCGACCCCGAGAGGACGCCGACCGGCTGGTCGTCGCGCCCGCAGTGGCGCCAGTCCCTGGCCCACGGCGCCCCGGGCATCGCACTGCTCCACATCGAACGCGCCGCCGCCGGCCGCGGCCCGTGGGAACCGGTGCGCGCCTGGCTGTCGGTGGCCGCCGACGGCCCGCTCACCAGCGGAGCGGACAGCTACCTCTACTACGGCGCACCCGCTCTCGCGCTCGTGCTCGACTGCGCCGCCCAGGCGCACCCCGGCTCCTACCAGAGGGCCATGGACCGCCTCGACCGGGTCGTGGCGGCCGACACGGTACGCCGCTGCGAGCGGGCCGAGGCCCGGCTCGAACGCGGCGACCTGCCGAAGCTCGCCGAGTTCGACACCATCCGCGGCCTGGCCGGCCTCGGCGCGGTCCTGCTGCGCCGTGCCCCCGGCGGAACCGCTGTCCGGCGGGTCCTGGGCTGCCTCGTCCGTCTGACCGACGAGGTCAAGCACGACGGGGAACTTCTGCCGGGCTGGTGGACGCTGGACGGTCCGTCCGGCGAACGGGACGAGCGGTTCCCGGATGGGCACGCCAACAACGGACTCGCCCACGGGATCGCCGGGCCTCTCGCCCTCATGGCCCTCGGGCTGCGGCGCGGTGTCGAGGTCGACGGCCAACGCGAGGCGATCCGCAGGATCCTGGCCTGGCTGGAGCGTTGGCGCGACGACCACGCCTGGCCGTACTGGACCACCCCCGCGCACCTGAGCGGCCCCGACCGCAGGCCGTACCCGCCACAGCGGCCGAGCTGGTGCTACGGCACCGCCGGAATCGCCCGCGCCCAGCAGCTCGCCGCCCTCGCCCTCGGCGACCAGCGCGTCCGCCACGACGCCGAGAGCGCGCTCGCCACCGCGCTCGTGGACCCGAAGGCCCTCGCCGCGACCACCGACCTGTCCGCCTGCCACGGCTACGCCGGGCTCGCCCACATCGCCCACCGTGCCGCAGCCGACGCCACCGCGCCGGGCGCCGCCCGGCTGCGCTCGGCCGCCGCCCTGCTCCTGGACACCACCCACCCCCCGCACGCCGACCCCGGCGAGCAGGCCCACCGCCTCCTCGCGACCGTGGGCCCGGCCTTCCTGGAAGGCGCCGCCGGCACCGCACTCGCCCTGCTCGCCCCCGCCACCGGCAGCACCCCCGCGACCCGCTGGGACACCTGCTTCCTGACCGCCTGACCGAGGACCGACCCGATGACCACCGGCTGGATCCAGCACGACCTCACCTTCACCGACACCGCCGCCGTCGAACAGACCGCCGCCCACCACCTCGCCCCCGTCCTCGCCTTCGCCCAGGACAACGGCGACCTGGACGGCTGGTGGTACATGCGCAAGCGGGGCCTGCGACTGCGCTACCGGGCCGGGGCCCCCGTGCCCGTCCTCACCCACCTCCTGGACAACCTCGCCGAGGAAGGCATCCTCTCGGGCTGGGCCACCGTGATCTACGAGCCCGAGACCGAGGCGTTCGGCGGCCCCGAGGCCATGGAGATCGCCCACCGACTCTTCCACGCCGACAGCCGCCATCTGCTGGCCCGAACCGCCGAACCCGACCCGCCCGCCCTCGGCCGCAGCGAGACCGTGGTCGTCCTCGTCTCCGCCATGCTCCGGGCCGCCGGACTCGACTGGTACGAACAGGGCGCGGTCTGGGCCCAGTTCGCCGCGCTCCGCGACGCGCCCGCGCCCGTCGAACACCAGCGGGCCGTCACCCTGACCGCAGCCATGCAGCAGCTGATGCGCCTGGACACCTGGGCGCTCACCCGCGACACCACCCCGCTCGCCCACCACGGCGGCTGGGTGCACGCCTTCGAGCAGGCCGGCCAGGGCATCGCCCGCCTCGCCCGCGACGGGCGCCTCACCCGCGGGCCCCGGGCGGTCCTCGCCCACCACCTCCTCTTCCACGCCAACCGCGCCGGCCTGCCGGTCGACCACCAAGCCTCCATGGCCGCACGGGCGTTGGACGCCGTCTTCCACGTCGACGAGGGCCCCGCGTCCTCGAAACCCACCATCCCCACGACTACCAAGGTCACCCATATGACTACGCTCAGCAGCGACAGTGCCTCCGCCACCCCGACCGCCGACCAGCTTCGCGACGACCTCACCGACCGCCTCCTCGCCCAGGGCGACATCCGCACGGCCGCGGTCGAGGGCGCCTTCCGCACCGTCGCCCGCGAGCACTTCCTGCCCGGCTTCCCGCTGGAGACCGCGTACGCGGACAACCCCACCTACACCAAGGCCGACGGGTCCGGCACGCAGATCAGCGCCGCCTCCCAGCCGGGAATCGTCGCGCTGATGCTGGAGCAGCTCGCCGCGCAGCCCGGCGAGCGGATCTTCGAGGCCGGCGCCGGCACCGGCGTCAACGCCGCTTACATGGGCCACATCGTCGGCCCTGACGGGCACGTCGTGGCGGTGGACGTGGACGAGGACCTCGTCGACGGCGCCCGCAAGCACCTCGCCGCCGCCGGGATCACCAACGTCGAGGCGGTCCTCTGCGACGGAGCGCTCGGCCACCCGGCCGGGGCGCCGTTCGACCGGATCATCGCCACCGTGAGCACCAGCGAGATGCCCACCCCGTGGCTGGGGCAGGTCAGGCCGACCGGGCGGATCGTGCTGCCGCTGCGGCTGCGCGGCACCGCCTCGCGCACCGTCGCCTTCGAACGCGAGGAGGGCGGCTGGGTGTCGGTCGACGACCGGCTCGCGGTGTTCATGCCGCTGCGCGGCAGCATGGACGACGCCCGCCGCACCGTCCACCTCACTGCCGAGGGTGACGTCACCCTCCAGGTCCACAAGGACCAGGACGCGGCGGTCGACGCCGAGCTGCTGGCCGGAGTCCTGGACAGCGGGCGCCACGAGACGTGGACCGGAGTGACCGTCCCGGGCGGGACCACCTACGAGTACCAGGACCTGTGGCTGGCCCTCACCCTCCCGAACTCGATCATGCGGATGAGTGTCACCGGCACCGCCCGCGAGCGCGGGGTCACGCCGCTGTTCGGCTGGGGAGCGATGGCCACCGTCCAGGACGGGTCCCTCGCCTACCTCACCCTGCGCCCCGGCGAGCCCACCCCCGAGGGCCGCAAGACCTACGAGACCGGCGTGATCGGCCACGGCCCCTCCGGCGCCGCACTCGCCGACCTCGTCGCCGAGGAGATCCGCATCTGGAACGCCGGCTACCGCGACCGGACCCTGCGCATCGAACTCCCCGACACCCCCGCGGTCGCGGACCGCATGGCGGGCCGGTTCGTCCTGGCGCGCCCGAACCACCCGATCACCGTCACCTGGGAGTAGCCGTGCACCCGACCGGACCCGTCGCCCGGCGCTTCCCGCTGGTCGCCAGGATCCGGCCCGCGTGCCTGCCCCTGGACGCCCGTGTCGGCCGGCTCTGCGAGCTGGCCGACACGGCCTCCCGGCAGGCCGATCCGGGCCTGGCATCCACCGTCTTCAACCAGGCGGCCCTTCTCGCCTCCGACCTCGCCATGCCTGACTACGCCCGCACCCTCTGCCGCCGCCACGCCGACCTCTACCTGCCCCGCTGCCCGCTCCCGGCGATGAGCGCCGTCCGCGGTCTGGAGCCGGTCGTCAACCTCGCCCGACTCCACATCCGCGCCGGCCGCCACCAGCGCGGCCACCGACTCCTCCTCGACCTCCACCGCGCCGTCACCACCGCCACCGAAGCCGTCCTCGACGGCATCACCGTCCCGGCCGAACTGACCGAGACCGACCAGCAGCGCGCCGAGGTCCGGGCATGGCTGTGGCGGGTCGTCCTCGCCGACGCCACCCGCGCCCTCACCAGCGCCGGCCGCTGGAGCGAGGCGCTCCGGCACATCGAGGAGCACCGGGGCATCGGGCTGCGCATCCTCGACGGCCGCCAGGTCGCCGTCCTCGCCCACGCCACCACCGGCGACCTGCCCGCAGCCCTCGCCCTGCTGGAGGACACCGAACCCGGCGACCCGTGGGAGGACGCCGTCACCGCCGTGCTGATCGCGCTGTGCCGGCCCGGGGACCGCCGAACCGGCGACCACGCGGTCGAACACTGCCTCGCCCTCGAACCGGACGAGGGCCTGACCGTCTTCACCACCCGCCTCGCTCTGACCGCCATCGACACGGCCGGCCCCGACACCCCCGCCGCCCGAAACCTCCTCGCACAGCTGACCAGCCGAACGGGTGAATCCGGCGACGGCTACGCCCTGCGCGACCTCCTCACCCATGAGGCCGCCCGCAGCCGCCTGCGGCCGGGCCGTCGGGCGGCTCTCGAACGGGCGCTCGCCGCCTGCGCACTGGACCGCGGGGTCCTGCCCGGCGCCCTTCGGGACCGGCTGGAGGAAGCCGTGGACCGCGCCGGGAAGGTGCTCGAAATGTCCCCGTTCGACCAGGGCTCGCCGGGAGGAAATCCACTTGAACGCCGCGCTCGAACAGCACCATCATCGACCCCCTCCCGATCCACGAAGTAGCTCAACTCGACCACCGGGGAACGCAATTGCCGCACCCGGGGGCTATTGGCCCGCTTCGCACGACCGAACGCAGCCGCGCCCGGAGGTGCCCGTGAACAGCCCAACCTTCCGCACCCGGTTCCGGCCTCCCGGCCTGCCGACCGTGCCCGCCCACGACACCGAGGAGCCCTGCCAGTGATCGACTTCGGAACGCTCACGGACCTGGCCGCCCGCGAAGGCATCCAGCGGATCGGCGTCGGCGTCGTGGTCCGCGACACCTCGGGCCGGATCCTGATGATCCGCCGGGCTGCGCACGACCTCCTGCCGGGCCTGTGGGAGTACCCGGGCGGCGGCCGGGAGGACGGTGAGGACGTGCCCGCCGGCGCGGCCCGCGAGCTGGCGGAGGAGACCGGGCTCACCGGGTGGCCGCTGGAGTACGTCCGCCACCTCGACTTCACCAGCCAGTACGGCAACCGGGTGCGGCAGTTCGTCTTCACCACCGTCGTCCCGGACGGCACCCCGGTCACCCTCTCCCGCGACCACGACGACCACCGATGGGCGGGCGCGGACGCCCTGCCGGCGACCGGCGACGGACAGCGGGAGGTCGTCGAATGGCTCGCCCTGCGCCTGGCCGTCCCCGGCTGGCGGCCGGTCGGCGGCTACCTCACCACCATCGCCCGCCCCAGCGCCTACGGCAGCCTCCTGGTCACCGACCCGCAGGGCCGCATCCTCGGCCTGCGCTCGGCCATCAACCCGGCCGTGTGGAACTTCCCCGGCGGCAACGTCGAGCACGGCAGCACGCCCTTCGCCACCGCGCTGATCGAGGCCGAGGAGGAACTGGGCCTCGACCTCGCCGAGGAGAACCCCGAGGTCGTCGCCCGCCGGCGCCTGGTCGCCGTCGTCCACGAGCAGGCCGGGACCGAGTATCCCGTCCCCGTCTGCAGCTACGTCTTCGACGGCGTTGCGCCACGTGGCGCTCTGTAGCATCCCCAATTCAGTTGGGAGGAATTCGAAGGGAAATTCCTGGGTCACCCGACCTACCTGGACATGAAAGTGAAAGGGGAAGTAGCATGTCGGGAAAGTACCGCGCGCCCGCAGGCGCTCACGGCGTGGCGGTGCGAGACCCGCGCGATATGGTCAAGGCTGGATTGCTTGAAG
>NZ_JBHYYB010000056.1:0-60020 GCF_042752535.1 Kitasatospora sp. NPDC059327
CCGGCACCCGCGGGTCACCACGAACCCGTCCATCAGCAAGACCAGCCGCCCCCGCCGGGGCCAGGCCGGAATCCCTACACACGGATTAGGACCCCATGCCCTCCTCCACCGTCAGCCGCGCCGCCGCCACCCGCCTGCTCGCCCGCCGGATCGGCGTCGCGGGGGCGGCCTTCGCCGCCGTCGCGGCCCTGGCCTCGCCGGTCGCCGACGCCCGCGGCTCCGGCCCCAAGCAGCCCGAGCTCCGCGCCGACACCATCTCCCAGAACCCGCTGCCCTTCAAGACCCGCTTCGAGGGCAACTTCCACGGCTCGGTCACCCGGATCAGCAACTCGCTGATGACCTGTGACGAGACCCAGCCGCCGGTCGACCCGGCGCAGCCCCCCTGCGTGGACGCCCGCACCGGGGCGGGCAGCCGCCCGATCAACAACAACTACCAGATGAAGTACATCAACATCGACCCCGGTTCCATCGGCCCGCTCGGCGACCCGATCTACTCCGCCAGCTCCGCCGACCTCGGCCTGCTGGAGGGCTCCGAGATCAAGTACGCGCGGCTGTACTGGGGAGGCACCCGGGGCATCGGCGACACCGTGCTGCCGGAGAGCCAGATCGACGAGATCTACCTGAAGCTCCCGGGCGACAACCAGTACACCAACATCGCCAACGACCAGCCGTCGATCGGCTACATCACCACCACCGAGGAGAGCAGCTACCAGGCCTCCGCCGACATCACCGAGCTGGTCAAGAAGCACGGCAACGGCACCTACACCGCGGCCAACATGGACTCCGTGGTCAAGCCGCACAGCTGGGGCGGCTGGACGATCGTGGTGGCGTACGAGAACGCGTGCAAGCCGCTGCGCCACATCCACCTGTGGGACGGCTTCCAGGTCGAGCTGCCGGACAGCCCGCCGCGCGAGTTCGACCTGACCGGGCTGCAGACCCCGGCCACCGGGCCGGTCGCCGGCAAGCTCGGCTTCGTGGTCTACGACGGCGACCTGAAGTGGACCGGCGACACCCTCGCGATGAAGTCCACCAACGGCCCGCTGACGCCCTTCCAGGACGTCAACCACGCGGTCAACGACTCGTTCAACTCCACCATCGAGGAGCTGACCCCGGCCGACCAGTTCACCCGGAACCCGTACAACCGCAACAACTTCGGCTACGACTCCAACCGGTGGGACATCTCGCCCTACCTGCGCAACGGGGACACCGACATCTCCATCAAGTTCGACACCGACAAGGACGGCTACGACCTGGGCGTCTTCTACGCCTACGTGAACCTGGACGGCTCGCTGGAGGGCTGACCCGGCGTCACCGCACGGCGCCGCTGCCGCACCACCCGCGCCGGGTGGAGCGGCGGCGGCGCCGTCGTGTGCGCGGCACGCCCGCGCAGCGCCCGCTCGCAGGGCCGCTCGACCCAGCGGTACAGCGCGCCGGCCGCCAGCAGGCTCGCACCGGCCAGCAGCAGCCAAACCGCCGCCGTGGCCGCCCCGGGCTCCGGCCGGCCGGCCACCCGGAGCCAGCAGCGGATGCCGATCTCGTGCACCAGGTACCAGGCGTAGGACCACTCGCCGAGCCGCACCGCCGTTCGCCCGGCCAGCAGGCGCGGCCCGCCGGAGGTCGCGCGGTCGCGCTGCGCGGCGGCCACCAGCAGCGCGGCGAACAGCGGTGCCGGGACCAGCTGGGACGCGCTGTACGGGCCCCACCAGACGGAGTCCGCCGCGGCCGCGTGCCACGGCACCAGCAGCAGGTGCCAGCCGGCCACCGCCGTGGTGGCGGCGGCGAGCGGGACGCGGGGCAGCCGGCCGTGCCGGACGGCCAGCCCGGTGACCACGCCGAGGACGAACTGCGGGGTACGGGTCAACGGCAGGTAGTCCAGCAGCCAGCCGCGCACCGCCGGGTCGTCCGGGAGCAGGGCGCCCGCCGCCCAGAGCGCCGGGCCGAGGGCCGCGGCCACCGCGGCGAGCGGCGCCCAGAGCCGGCGGCGCGGGGCCAGCGCGCGCAGCAGGAACGGGAAGAGCAGGTAGAACCAGGCCTCCGCGCCGAGCGACCAGGAGGCCGGGTTGCCGCCGAACACCGTCTCCCGCGCCCAGGGGTGCACCAGTGGCAGCGACCAGAGCGCCGCCGCCAGCGGCAGCGCCGCGCCGGTCAGGGCGTCCGCGCCGAGCGAGAGCGCCGTGCTGAGCGCGTGCAGGGGCCAGATCCGGGCGAACCGGCGGCGGGCGAAGCGCCGTACGGTGGTCGGCACGCCGTCGTACGTCCAGGCCAGGACGAAGCCGGAGAGCACGAAGAAGAACGTCACGCCGCTGCGGCCGTACCAGGCGAGCGGGCCCAGCAGCGGTACCTCGCCCACCTTGCGGGCGAGGTGGTAGAGCACCACCAGCAGCGCGGCCCAGAACCGCAGCCCGGTGAGCGAGGGCAGTCGGGTGGGCATCGGGCGCTCCGCGGGTGGGGTCGGGTCGGGGCATTCGGTCGGGCCGGGGCGGGCCGGGGCGGTCGGTCGGGCCCGGCGCCGGTCCAACGAGTCGGGGCCGACCCGGGACACGCCCCGGCACGGTCGCGCCGTCGCGCCGGGGTGCGCGGGGCGGAGCCCGGCCGCGTACCCTGCTGGAGGCGGGTCGGACCGGTCGGTCACGGCTCGCGCGGGCCGGAGCCGGAGGGGCGATGACGGTGGAGGAGCAGCGGGCCGGGAGCCGGGTGAGCCGGCCGGAGATCAGGCTGGTCCGGCGCGGGTTCACCGATCCGGCGCAGGCCGTCCGGCTGCTCGCCGGACCGGGCCTGGAGGGACTGGCCGACGACCCGGTGCTGCTGGACGCGCTCGGCGCCACCGCCGACCCGGATCTCGCCCTGCTCGGCCTGGCCCGGCTGCTGGAGGGCGCCGACGAGACCGAGCGCCACACCCTGCGCGACACCCTCACCACCTCCAAGCCGCTGCGCGACCGGCTGCTCGGTGTGCTCGGCGCGTCCACCGCGCTCGCCGAGCACCTGGCCCGGCACCCGCACGACTGGCACGCCCTGGTCACCTTCGAGCTGCGCGACATGCACCCCGGCCCGGACGACTTCCGGCGCGCGCTGCGCGAGGGCTTGGCAGCGGACCCCGCCGGCAACCGGGCGGACGCGCTGCGGGTCTCCTACCGCCGCTGCCTGCTGGCCATCGCCGCCCGCGACCTCACCGGCACCACCGACCTGGCGCAGACCGCCGCCGAGCTGGCCGACCTCGCCGGCGCCACCCTGCAGACCGCCCTGGACATCGCCGCCGAGGAGGATCCGGAGGCCGCCGGGGCCTGTCGCCTCGCCGTCATCGGCATGGGCAAGTGCGGTGGCCGGGAGCTCAACTACGTCTCCGACGTGGACGTCATCTTCGTCGCCGAGCCGCAGGACGGCGTCGACGAGCACGAGGCGCTCAAGGCCGCCACCCGGCTGGCCGCCGCGCTCACCCGGCTCTGCGCCGACACCACCGGCGAGGGCACCATCTGGCCGGTGGACGCCAACCTGCGGCCCGAGGGCCGCAACGGCCCGCTGGTCCGCACGCTGGCCAGCCACCGGGCCTACTACCAGCGCTGGGCCAAGACCTGGGAGTTCCAGGCCCTCCTCAAGGCCCGCCCGGTCGCCGGTGACGCCGAGCTCGGCGCCGCCTACCTGGCGGCGCTCGAACCGATGGTCTGGCAGGCCGCCGCCCGGGACAACTTCGTCACCGACGTGCAGCAGATGCGCCGCCGGGTGATCGACTCCATCCCCGTCACCGAGCTGGACCGCCAGCTCAAACTGGGCCCGGGCGGCCTGCGCGACGTCGAGTTCTCCGTCCAGCTGCTCCAGCTGGTGCACGGGCGCACCGACCCGTCGCTGCGCAGCGGCAACACCCTGGAGGCGCTCGCCGCGCTCTCCCAGGGCGGCTACGTGGGCCGGGCCGACGCCGTCTCGCTGAACACCGCCTACCGTTTCCTGCGCTCGCTGGAGCACCGGATCCAGCTGCACCGGCTGCGCCGCACCCATCTGATGCCCACCGGTGAGGAGGACCAGCGCCGGCTGGCCCGCTCGCTCGCCCCGCTGATCAACGACGACACCCGGGCCGACCCGGTCGCCGCCCTCCAGCGGGAGTGGAAGCGGCACGCCGTCGAGGTCCGCCGGCTGCACGAGAAGCTGTTCTACCGGCCGCTGCTGGACGCGGTCGCCGAGCTGCCGACCGGCGCGACCGGGCTGACCCCGGACCGCGCCCGGGCCCGGCTGGAGGCCCTCGGGTACGCGGACCCGGCCGCCGCGCTGCGCCACCTGGCCGCGCTGGCCTCCGGCGTCAGCCGCAAGGCCGCCATCCAGCGGACCCTGCTGCCGGTGCTGCTCGGCTGGTTCGCCGACTCCGCCGACCCGGACGCCGGGCTGCTCAACTTCCGCCAGGTCTCCGACGCGCTCGGCCGCACCCCCTGGTACCTGCGGCTGCTGCGCGACGAGAGCGCCGCCGCCGAGCAACTGGCCCGGGTCCTCTCGGCCGGCCGGCTCGCTCCCGACCTGCTGCTGCGCGCCCCCGAGGCGGTCGCCATGCTGGGCGACCCGCAGGGCCTGACGCCACGCGGCCGGCCCGCCCTGGAGCAGGAGATACTGGCCGCCGTCGGCCGGGCCGACTCGGCCCCGGCGGCCGTCGCCGCTGCCCGGTCGGTGCGGCGCCGGGAGCTGTTCCGGACCGCCGCCGCCGATGTCCTCGGGCGGCTCGGCGACGACCCGGCCGAGGCGCTGGACGCCGCGGGCGAGGCGCTCACCGCGCTCAACGCGGCCACCCTGCAGGGCGCGCTGCGCGCCTGCACCGCCGCCTGGGAGGCCCGGCACGGGGAGCTGCCGACCCGGATCGCGGTGATCGCGATGGGCCGGTTCGGCGGGCGCGAGCTCGGCTACGGCTCCGACGCGGACGTGCTCTTCGTCCACGAGCCGCTGCTCGGCTCGCTGGAGCAGGACGCGGCCCGCGCCGCCCAGGCCGTCTGCCACGAACTGCGCACCCTGCTCTCCGGGCCGTCCACCGAGCCGCCGCTGGTGGTCGACGCCGATCTGCGCCCCGAGGGCCGCAACGGACCGCTGGTGCGCACCCTCGCCTCGTACGCGGCGTACTACCGGCGCTGGTCGCACGCCTGGGAGAGCCAGGCACTGCTGCGCGCGGAGCCCGTGGCGGGGGACGCGGGGCTGGGGGAGCGGTTCCGGCAGCTGATCGACCCGCTGCGCTACCCGGGCGCCGGGGTGCCCGAACGGGATGTGGTGGAGATCCGCCGGATCAAGGCCCGGATCGAGGCCGAGCGGCTGCCGCGCGGCGCCGACCCCACCACCCACACCAAGATCGGCCGGGGTGGGCTGGCCGACGTGGAGTGGACCGTCCAGCTGCTCCAGCTCCAGCACGGGCACGAACTGCCGGCGCTGCGCACCACCCGGACCAGGCCGGCGCTGGCGGCCGCCGCCGAGGCCGGGCTGGTCGGGGCGGAGGACGCGGCGGTGCTGAACGCCGCCTGGGTGCTGGCCTCCCGGGTGCGCTCCGCGGTGATGCTGGTGCGCGGCCGGCCCGGGGACAGCTTCCCCGGGGACGCCCGGGAGCTGGCCGGGGTGGCCCGCTACCTCGGCTACGGGGCCGGGCGCAGCGGCGAGCTGGTCGACGACTACCGGCGCACCACCCGGCGGGCCCGGGCGGTGGTGGAGCGCCTGTTCTACGGGTGAGCCCCGCCCCCTCCGGGGACGGCGAGGGCCGCCCGGACCTTCGGGAGGCGGACACGGCGAAGGCGCCCCGGAGGCGGACACGGCGAAGGCCCCCGGCCACGGGTACGGCGCCCACCGCGGGCGCGCTCCACTGCTCGGGGACGGTGATCGGCTCCTCCGTCGTCTCCCGGGCCGGGATCCTCGGCAGGCGGTAGACCCACACGTGGTAGATCAGCCGGGCCGCGACGAAGCCGACCGCGAGGCAGGCGACGCCGCCGACCGCGTCCATCCAGAAGTGGTTGGCGGTCGAGACGATCACCACCAGGGTGGCCACCGGGTAGAGCAGGCCGAGCACGCGCACCCAGGTGGCGCGGGCCAGGAAGAAGAGGGTCAGACCGCACCAGAGCGACCAGCCGATGTGCATCGAGGGCATCGCCGCGTACTGGTTGGAGACGTGCGTGGCCGGCCCGGAGGCCATCGAACCCCAGGTGTTGTGGATCTTCAGGGTGTCGATGAAGCCGCCGTCCGTCATCAGCCGGGGCGGGGCCAGCGGGAAGAAGTAGAACCCGACCAGGGCGATGCCGGTGGTGACGAACAGCACCGTGCGGGCCGCCACGTAGCGGCCGGGGTGCCGGCGGTAGAGCCAGACCAGGACGCCGATGGTCACGATGAAGTGCAGCGTCGCGTAGTAGTAGTTCATCCCGACGATCAGCCACGTCACGCTGTCGACCGCGTGGTTCACCGAGCGCTCGACGGCGACGCCGAGGCTGTGCTCGAAGTCCCAGATCCAGCCCGCGTGCCTCTGGGCCGTCGCCTCCTGCTCGGGGACGGCGTTGCGGACGAGGGAGTAGACCCAGTAGCTGATCCCGATCAGCGCCAGCTCGAACCAGATCCGCGGCCGGGCCGGCGAACGGCGCTGGTCACGGACGCGGCCGCGCAGCGCGGCCGCGCGGGACTGGGCGACACGGGTGGCTCCGTCGGGCATCCGGCCGGAGCCGGCCGGGCCCGCCACGGAACCGCCACCGTGCGCCGCTCGGGCGCGCTCGGCGTCCGTCTGCTGGATCTCGGTCGGTTCCCCCATGGACGAGAAGTCTGCCAGACGTCCCGTAGCCGTCTGCTCATCCTCCGGAAGTGGATTCTTCACCGGCTGTCCCCCTTGAGGGCTAGGGGACGGATCCCACCGGGGTAGGGGGTGCGGTGGGGTCTGGTACGAACCGGCGGGACGGACATACGTCCCATTGTCACGCCGGAGGTATCGGGTGGCGCAATCGGGGGGTGGACGGCGGCCCGCGGGGGCTTGCGGGTTTCCCGGACCGAAACCGTTTCTGCATCTTGCTGAAACGGATTGCAGACCGCTAGCGTCCTGCCCACTCGACACCCCTTCCCCCGCAAGGGAGCCCTCCGTGGCCGATGTCCCGCTCCACCACCGGCGGAGCACCACCCCGACCCGCGGCCCCGGCCGCACGGCCGTGCTGCTCGCCGCCGCGCTGACCGCCGCCACCCTCGGCACCGCGGCGCCCGCGGCCCTCGCCGCGGCCCCGCCCGGCCCGCCCTCCGACGCCGCGCTGGCCGCCACCGCCGGCCGGCACGACCTCACCCGCGAGCAGTTCTACTTCGTCCTGCCGGACCGCTTCGCCAACGGCGACCGGGGCAACGACACCGGCGGCATCACCGGCAGCCGGCTGGACCACGGCCTCGACCCGGCCGACAAGGGCTTCTACCACGGGGGCGACCTCGCGGGCCTGATCCAGCGGCTCGACTACATCCAGGACCTCGGCACCACCGCGATCTGGATGGCGCCGATCTTCGTGAACAAGCCCGTCCAGGGCACGGGTGACAACGCCAGCGCCGGCTACCACGGCTACTGGATCACCGACTTCACCCGGGTCGACCCGCACTTCGGCACCAACGAGCAGCTCAAGGAGCTGATAGCCAAGGCGCACGCCCGGGGCATCAAGGTCTTCTTCGACGTCATCACCAACCACACCGCCGATGTCGTCGACTACGGGCAGCGGCAGTACGGCTACCGCTCCACCGGCGCCTACCCGGTGCTGGACGCCGACGGCAGGCCGGTGGACGAGACCGCCGTCGCAGACGCCGGCGCCGCCTGGCCGAGGCTGACCAAGGACTCCTTCCCCTACAGCCCGGTCTTCCGCAATCAGGCCGACGCCGGGGCCAAGACCCCGGCCTGGCTCAACGACCCCGCGCTCTACCACAACCGGGGCGACTCGACCTTCGTCGGCGAGTCGGCCACCGAGGGCGACTTCTCCGGCCTGGACGACCTCGACACCCAGAACCCCGCGGTGGTGAAGGGCTTCGAGAAGGTCTACCGGCAGTGGGTCGAGGACGCCGGGGTGGACGGCTTCCGGATCGACACCGTCAAGCACGTCAACATGGCCTTCTGGCAGCAGTGGGCGCCCGCGCTCAAGGACTTCGCCGCCAAGCAGGGCAACAAGAGGTTCTTCATGTTCGGCGAGGTCTACTCCGGGGACCCGGCCGTCACCTCGCCGTACGTCACCAAGGGCCGGCTCCAGGCCACGCTGGACTTCCCGTTCCAGAACGCCGCCCGCTCCTACGTCTCCCAGGGCGGCTCGGCGCGCGGCCTGGCCGACGTGTACGGGCAGGACTACCGCTACACCACCGCCGACACCGACGCCTACGAGCTGCCGACCTTCCTCGGCAACCACGACATGGGACGCTTCGGGTCCTTCCTGGTCGGCGACAACCCGGGCGCCGACGAGGCCACCCTGCTGAAGAAGGACCGGCTCGGCACCGAACTGCAGTTCCTCACCCGGGGCCAGCCGGTCGTCTACTACGGCGACGAGCAGGGGTTCACCGGCGCGGGCGGCGACAAGGACGCCCGCCAGGACCTCTTCGCCTCGCGGACGCCCTCCTACAACAGCGACCGGGTGCTCGGCGGCACCGCCGGCTCCGCCGACCGCTACGGCGAGGGCGGCGGGCTCTACCGGGGCATCGCCGCCCTGGCCGCGCTGCGCCGCGACCACCCGGCCCTCGCCGACGGCGCCCAGATCGAGCGGTACGCCGCCGACGGCGCGGGCGTGTACGCCTTCTCCCGGATCGACGCCGGGCAGCAGGTCGAGTACCTGGTCGCGGTCAACAACGCGGCCGGGGCGAAGACCGTCACCCTGGACACTTTCTCGGCCGGCCAGGGCTTCGACCGGATCTACCCGGCGGCCGGGGAGCGGCTGACCGGCGGCGCGGACCGCAGGGTCACCGTCACCGTCCCCGCGTTCTCCTCGGTGGTGTTCAAGGCCGCCGGGAAGCTCGCGCCCGTCGCGGCCGCGCCCCGGCTCGCGCTGCGGACCCCGGCCGACGGCTCCACCGGCACCGTCACCGTCGGCGCGGACGTCGACGGCGGGGGCTTCGACCGGGTCACCTTCGCCGCGCAGATCGGCGACGCGCCCTGGCGGACCCTCGGCACCGCCGACAACGGGACGTACCGGGTCACCCAGGACCTGAGCGGTGTGCGGCCCGGCACGGTGGTCCGCTACAAGGCCGTCGTCCAGGACTCCGGCGGCCACCTGCGCTCGGTCACCGGCGCCTTCACCACCGGCGCGCCGGCCCCCGTGCCGGCGCCCAGCGCCACCGCCCGCCCGTACGCCGTCGTGCACTACCAGCGCCGGAACGGCGACTACGACGGCTGGAACCTCTACGCCTGGGGCGACCTCGCGGACGGCGAGGCCACCACCTGGCCGGCCGGGCACGGCTTCACCGGCCGGGACGCGTACGGCGCCTTCGCCTACGTGAAGCTGAGGGAGGGCGCCTCGGACGTCGGCTTCGTCGTCGAGAAGGACGGCGTCAAGGACGTGGACGCGGACCGCCACCTCGACGTCGGCGCGACCGGCGAGATCTGGCTCACGGAGGGCGACCCGGCCGTCCGGACGACCAACCCCGGGCCGGTGAACACCCAGCCCGCGAACACCGCCGTCATCCACTACAACCGGGCCGACGGGAACTACGACGGCTGGGGTCTGCACGACTGGACCGGCGCCGCCACCCCGACCGACTGGGGCAACCCGCTGCTGCCGGCCCGCCGCGACGCCTTCGGCGCCGTCTTCGAGGTGCCGCTGGCACCCGGCGCGACCAGCCTCAGCTACATCCTGCACCGGGGCAACGACAAGGACCTGCCCGACGACCAGTCGCTGGACCTCGCCGCCGTCGGCCGTGAGGTCTGGATCCTCGGCGGCCGGCCGGGCCACCTGCTGCCGCAGAACGCCGCCGCCTCCGCCCAGGTGGACCTCGGCACCGCCAAGGCCCAGTGGATCGACGCCCGGACGGTGGTGGTGCCGGCCGGCTACGGCGCGGACGACGCCGCCCTGGCCGGTGGCACCAGTGCCCAGCTGGTGTACGACCCCGAGGGCGGCATCCGCGCCGACAAGGGCGTGCTCTCCAAGCCCGGACAGTGGATCCGGCTGACCCCCGTCCCCGGCGGCCCGACCGCCGCGCAGAAGGCGAAGTACCCGCACCTGGCGGGCTACCGGGCCTTCACCGTGGACGCCCGCGACGCCGCCCGGGTGCCCGACGCGCTCCGCAGCCAACTGCTCTTCACCGAGCACCTGCCGAGCGGCGCGGCCTCGGCCGCCACCGGGGTGCAGATCCCGGGCGTGCTGGACGACCTGTACGCGGGCCGTACCGGCCGGGTGGACTTCGGGCCGGCCTACTACCACGGCAAGGTGGCGCTGTCGGTCTGGGCACCGACCGCGCGGGAGGTGTCCGTCCAGATCTTCGACGGTCCGACCGGCGGCACCCCGAAGACCGTGCCGCTGAAGCTGGACGACGAGACCGGGGTCTGGGAACTCGTCCGGGACAAGGCCGAGTTGGACGGCAAGTATTACCTGTACCAGGTGAAGGTCTGGGCGCCGTCCGTCCAGCGGACGGTGGTCAACGCCGTCACCGACCCGTACGCGGTGGCGCTCTCCACCGACTCCGGGCGCGGCCTGGTCGCCGACCTCGCCGCCAAGGAGCTCAAGCCCGCCGGCTGGGACAACCACGCCGTCCCGAAGGCCGTCCCGCCCGCGCGGCAGCAGATCCAGGAGCTGCACGTCCGGGACTTCTCGATCGAGGACACCACCGTGCCGGTCGCCGAGCGCGGCACCTACCTGGCCTTCACCGAGTCGCGGTCGGCGGGCATGCGGCACCTGCGCGAGCTGGCCGGGGCCGGGGTGACCACCGTGCACCTGCTGCCCACCTTCGACATCGCCACCATCCGGGAGAACCGGGCCGAGCAGAAGCTGCCCGCCTGCGACCTGGAGGCCCTGGCGGCGGACAGCGAGAAGCAGCAGGAGTGCGTGGCGGCCGTGGCCGCCGAGGACGCCTACAACTGGGGCTACGACCCGCTGCACTACAACGTGCCGGAGGGCTCGTACGCCACCGACCCGGAGGGCACCGCCCGCACGGTGCAGTTCCGGCAGATGGTGCAGGCGATCCACGCGGCCGGGCTGCGCGTGGTGCTGGACGTGGTCTACAACCACACCGCCGCCTCCGGTCAGGCCGAGCACTCGGTACTGGACCGGATCGTCCCCGGCTACTACCAGCGGCTGGACGCCAACGGCAAGGTGACGACGGACAGTTGCTGCGCCGACACCGCGCCCGAGCACGCCATGATGAACCGCCTGGTGGTGGACTCGGTGACCACCTGGGCCCGTGAGTACAAGGTGGACGGGTTCCGCTTCGACCTGATGGGGCTGGACCCCAAGTCCACCATGCTGGACGTGCGGGCGGCGCTGCGGCGGATGACGCCGGACTCGGACGGGGTCGACGGCGAGAACGTCTTCCTCTACGGCGAGGGCTGGAACTTCGGCGTCGTCGCGAACGACGCCAGGTTCGAGCAGGCCACCCAGCTGAACATGGCCGGCACCGGCATCGCCACCTTCGACGACCGGGTCCGGGACGCGGCGCGCGGCGGCAACTTCCAGCTCTCCTCGGCGCCGCGGCAGGGCTTCGCCTCGGGTCTGTTCACCGACCCCAACGGCTCGCCCGCCAACGGCGGTCCGGCGGAGCAGAAGGCCCGGCTGCTCCAGCAGATGGACCAGGTGAAGGTGGCGCTCACCGGCAATCTGGCCGGCTACTCCTTCACCGACAGCTCGGGCCGGGCCGTCACCGGCGCGGGCGTCGACTACAACGGCGCCCCGACCGGGTACGCGGCCCGGCCCGGCGAGTCGGTGGAGTACGTGGACGCGCACGACAACGCCGACCTGTTCGACGCGCTCGCGTACAAGCTGCCCACCGCCACCGCGCCCGCCGACCGGGCCCGGATGCAGGCGCTCGCGCTCTCGCTGACCGCGCTCACCCAGGGGCCGGGCTTCGTCCAGGCCGGCAGCGACCTGCTGCGTTCCAAGTCACTGGACGCCAACTCCTACGACTCGGGCGACTGGTTCAACGCCGTCCAGTGGGACCCTTCGCGGGGCAACGGCTGGGGCCGCGGGGTGCCGATGGCGGCCGACAACAAGGAGATGTGGCCGGCCGCCAAGTCCCTGCTGGCCGATCCGCGACTGGTGGTGGGCGAGGCCGACATCCGGGCGACCGCCGCGCAGTACCAGCAGTTCCTGCGGATCAAGCAGGGCTCGCCGCTGTTCTCGCTGCCCACCCTGGCCGCCGTCCAGCAGCGGCTCTCCTACCCGCTCTCCGGTACGGCCGGCGAGACGCCCGGGGTGATCACCCTTCATCTGGACGGGACCGGGCTGGCGGGTGCGGAGAAGGGCATCACGGTGGTGTTCAACGCCACGCCCACCGCGCAGAGCCAGACCGTGGCCGCCCTGCGGGGGACGGCGCAGGCGCTGCACCCGGTGCAGGCGGGCGGGGCCGACCCGGTGGTCAGGCAGGCCGGCTTCGCCGCCGGGACCGGTACCTTCACCGTGCCGGGCCGCACCGTGGCGGTGTTCGTCCAGGGCTGACGGATCGTCTCGCACGGCCCCGCGTCGCCTTCGGGTGGCGCGGGGCCGTGGTACTTCCCGCCGGTGCCCGGCGAGCGGTGGCCGAAAACCGCCTCCGGCACGGCCGGAAAGGTGGGGTGCCCGATCCGTTCGGCGACGCGGTCCACCACGCCGACGCCGAGCGGGCCCTGAGCGCTGGTCAGTGCCCGCCGGAGGTGATCGAACCTTTGCGGCGGGAATGAAAACCGTCGTCGGTAGTTCCCACGCCCGTAACACGGACGGCGGTCCGACGGATGAACGGTCCCGGTAGCTAATCGGCCAATCCGTGGCATGCATCTGTCATTAACGGCTCGTTTGCTGCCACGATTCCCCCGGCTGCAGACGAGGGGGCCCCACCCCCCGGTGCGGCTGTCCCAGGTCAGGTACAGCGCCTCTTCCTGTCAGCAACTGTTCGGCACCTTGCTCCGCAACCGCACCCGCGCCGCGCACCCGGCGGCGGGGGCCCCCACTGCGCCGCAACCCCGCGGCCAGGTTCTCTCCACCGCACGCGCACCCCGCGTCGGTCGGAAAAGGAGTCCGCATGTCGCGTTACACCCAGGCTCGGAAGGCAGCGGTTGTCATGGCCGCCACCACCGCGCTGCTGGTGACCGGTATCCCCGTCATCGCGCAGGCCGCCACTCCGGACGCGCCGTCCGCCGTCGCCGCCCAGCAGGCGAGCCGGGCCCAGCTGATCGCCTCCGCGACCCAGCAGACCAGCACCCTCGCCCAGGTCCTCGGCCTCGGCAGCGAGGAGAAGCTGGTCACCAAGGACGTCGTCCAGGACGCCAACGGCGCCCGCCACCTGCGCTACGAGCGCACCTACGCCGGACTCCCGGTGCTCGGCGGCGACCTGATCGTCCACCAGGACGCCACCGGCGCCACCCAGGGTGTGACCAAGGCCAGCGAGGCCGTGCTGACCGGCGTGAACACCACGCCCGCGCTGGCCGCGCCGAAGGCGCAGGAGACCGCGCTCGCCGCCGAGGCCGGCTCCGCCCTCGACACCGCCCCGCGGCTGGTCGTCTGGGCCGCCGACGGCACCCCGAAGCTCGCCTGGGAGACCGTCGTCTCCGGCAAGGAGTCGGACGGCACCCCGAGCCGGCTGCACGTCGTCACCGACGCCAAGACCGGCGCCGTCCTCAGCCAGGCCGAGGGCATCAAGACCGGCACCGGCCAGGGCGTGTTCGTCGGCAACGTGCCGCTGACCACCACCCAGAGCGGGTCGAACTACCAGCTCAAGGACGGCACCCGCGGGGGCCAGTACACGACCAACATGAACAACGGCACGACCGGCAACGGCACGCTGTTCAGCAAGACGAGCGACACCTGGGGCAACGGCCAGGCCAGCAACAAGGAGTCCGCGGCCGTCGACGCCCAGTACGGCGCCGCCGCCACCTGGGACTTCTACAAGAACACCTTCGGCCGCAGCGGCATCCGCAACGACGGTGTCGGCGCGTTCAGCCGCGTCCACTACGACAGCGGCTACGTCAACGCCTTCTGGGACGACACCTGCTTCTGCATGACCTACGGCGACGGGTCGGGCAACACCCACCCGCTGACCGAGCTCGACGTGGCCGGCCACGAGATGAGCCACGGCGTCACCTCCGCCACCGCCAACCTGAACTACTCGGGCGAGTCCGGCGGCCTCAACGAGGCCACCTCGGACATCTTCGGCAACGCCGTCGAGTTCTACGCCAACCTGCCCGCCGACAACCCGGACTACCTGGTCGGCGAGCTGATCGACATCAACGGCAACGGCACGCCGCTGCGCTACATGGACAAGCCCTCCAAGGACGGCGGCTCGGCCGACTCCTGGTACTCGGGCGTCGGCAACCTGGACGTGCACTACTCGTCCGGTGTCGCCAACCACTTCTTCTACCTGCTGGCCGAGGGCAGCGGCGCCAAGGTCATCAACGGCGTCAGCTACAACAGCCCGACGGTCAACAACATCACCGTCACCGGCATCACCCGGGACAAGGCGCTGCAGATCTGGTACAAGGCGCTGACCTCGTACATGACCTCGACCACCAACTACGCCGCGGCGCGCACCGCGACGGAGAAGGCGGCCACCGACCTGTACGGCGCCGGCAGCCCCGAGCTGCTCGCGGTCGGCACCGCCTGGGCGGCCGTCAACGTCGGCACCCTGCCCAACAACCCGGGCGGCGTCACCGTCACCAGCCCGGGCAACCAGAGCACCAAGGTCGGCACCGCGGTCAGCCTGAGCATCAAGGCCAGCGGCGGCACCGCCCCGCTCACCTACTCGGCCACCGGCCTGCCCGCCGGCCTGTCGATCAACGCCTCCTCCGGCCTGATCACCGGCACCCCGACCACGATCGGCACCTCCACCGTGACCGTCACGGCGAAGGACGCGGCCAACAAGACCGGCACCGCGAGCTTCACCTGGACCGTCAGCGACAGCAGCAGCACCTGCACCCCGGCGCAGCTGCTCGGCAACGCCGGCTTCGAGACCGGCACCGCCGCGCCGTGGACCGCCTCCAGCGGGGTCGTCGACAACAGCGCCTCGCAGGCCGCGCACGGCGGTTCGTGGAAGTCGTGGCTGAACGGCTACGGCTCCGCCCACTCGGACAACCTCTCGCAGACGGTGACCATCCCGGCCGGCTGCAAGGCCTCGCTCAGCTTCTACCTGCACATCGACACCGCGGAGTCCGGCTCCACGGTGTACGACAAGCTGGTGGTCACCGTCAACGGCACCGCGCTGAAGACCTACTCCAACGTGGACGCCGCGGCCGGCTACCAGCTGCGCACCTTCGACCTCTCGTCCTACGCGGGCCAGACGGTCACCCTGAAGTTCGCCGGCACCGAGGACGCCTCGCTGCAGACGAGCTTCGTGATCGACGACACCTCGATCGCCACCAGCTGACCCGCCCCGGCGGTCGGTAGAACCAAGTAGGACAGGGAGCGGGGTCCGGCAGCCACGGCTGCCGGACCCCGCGTCCGTCTGCCCGGGTCGGCCTGCGGTGCCCGGTGCGGTGCGGTCCGGCGCGTTCCGGCCCGGCCGGCGCTCACGGGGGCGTGAGGTTCCGGAAACCGGTCGGCAACCGCGGGGCAACCGCCGGGCAACACGAAACACGGGCGAAACGTGTCCGTCCGCAACCAGAAATCCGTCCTCGCGACACTCTCCCAACCGACCCGCGCCCTCCCCTCGCGCGGGCCCGTGGGAAGGCACCCCCTATGTTCCTGGCTGACCCGTCGCCCGGCCTCGACACCGGTGACACCGCCTGGCTGCTGGCCAGTACCGCCCTCGTCCTGCTGATGACCCCCGGCCTGGCGCTCTTCTACGGCGGCATGGTCCGTACCAAGAGCGTGCTCAACATGATCATGATGAGCTTCGTGTCCATCGCCGTGGTCACCGTGGTCTGGCTGCTGGCCGGCTACTCGCTCGCGTTCGGCCCGGACGTCGGCGGGTGGGGCCTGATCGGCGGGCCGGACCACCTCGGGATGGCCGGGATCACCCCCTCCTCGCTCACCGGTCACGTCCCCACCGTGCTGTTCGCCACCTTCCAGCTGACCTTCGCGATCATCACCGCCGCCCTGATCAGCGGCGCCATCGCCGACCGCGCGCGGTTCGGCTCCTGGGTCGCCTTCACCGCCGTCTGGACGCTCCTGGTCTACGTCCCGGTGGCGCACTGGGTGTTCGCGCCCGGCGGC
The DNA here is from genome assembly GCF_042752535.1 of Kitasatospora sp. NPDC059327. Lineage (NCBI taxonomy): Bacteria > Bacillati > Actinomycetota > Actinomycetes > Kitasatosporales > Streptomycetaceae > Kitasatospora > Kitasatospora sp. NPDC059327. The sequence goes on from NZ_JBHYYB010000056.1 coordinate 16,263, forward strand.
TGGATCCTGGCCAGGCTCGGTGCGCTCGACTTCGCCGGCGGTACCGTGGTCGAGGTCAACTCCGGGGCCAGTGGACTGGCCCTGGCGCTGCTGCTCGGGCCCCGGATCGGCTTCCGCAAGGAGGCGATGCGCCCGCACAGCCTGCCCCTGGTGCTGCTCGGCGCGGGCCTGCTCTGGTTCGGCTGGTTCGGCTTCAACGCGGGCTCGGCGCTGGGCGCCAACGGCCTGGCCGCGTCCGTGCTGCTCAACACCCAGGCGGCCGGCTGCACCGGGCTGCTGGGCTGGCTGCTGGTCGAGAAGCGCCGGGACGGCCACGCCACCACGCTGGGCGCCGCCTCCGGGGCGGTGGCCGGCCTGGTCGCCATCACCCCCTCCTGCGGGAGCGTCGACCTGCTCGGCGCACTGGTGATCGGGCTGGCGGCGGGGATGGTCTGCTCGTACGCGGTCGGCTGGAAGTTCCGCTTCGGCTTCGACGACTCGCTCGACGTGGTGGGGGTGCACTTCGTGGCCGGGGTGATCGGCACCGCGCTGATCGGCCTCTTCGCGAGCGCCGTGATGACCGGCGGTCCGACCGGGCTGCTGCACGGCGGTGGCCTCGGCCAGCTCGGCAAGCAGCTCGTCGCGGTGGCCGCCGTCGCCGCCTACGCCTTCGCCATGACGTACGGGATCGGGCGGGTGATCGACCGGGTGATGGGCTTCCGCGCCACCGAGGAACACGAACTCACCGGCCTGGACCTCGCCGTGCACGCCGAGACCGCGTACGATCACGGCGTCCTGGGCCACGGCACGACCGCCCACGCCACCACCGTGCTCACGCACTCGTCCGACAGGACCCCCTCCGCATGAAGCTGATCACCGCGATCGTCAAGCCGTTCAAGCTGGACGAGGTCAAGAACGCCCTGCAGGCCATCGGTGTGCACGGACTGACCGTCACCGAGGCCAGTGGGTACGGGCGCCAGCACGGTCACACCGAGGTCTACCGGGGGGCCGAGTACCGGATCGACCTGGTCCCCAAGGCCCGGATCGAGGTGGTGGTCGAGGACGCCGATGCCGAGCAGGTGATGGAGGAGATCGTCCGGGCCGCCCGGACCGGCAAGATCGGCGACGGCAAGGTCTGGGCGGTGCCGGTGGAGACCGTCGTCCGGGTCCGGACCGGCGAACGCGGGCCGGACGCGGTGTAGTTCGGGCATGGTGCGGGGCGGGCGTCGCGCCGTTCCGGTGCCGCGCGGTCCGGGCGTCGCGCGGTCCGCTGCCACCGCCCGGGCGCGAACGGCGGCGCGGCCCGGCCGGGCGCGGGCTGAGCCGGGGCTCGGCGTCCGTCCCGCCGTGGTTGCGCCGGGGCGGCGCGGTGGCCTGCGAGGCCGGGTCGGGCACCTCGGCCGAACCCCGTAGCGGCACCCTGCCGAGGCCGTTCCCGTCGCCGTCGTGGCGCGGCGGCACCGCGCGGGCGTAGCCGTCCGGCGAGGGTCCTCCTTCCCGGTCCGGAGCCGGCCCCGGACCGGGAGCATCGTGGCGAGTGTGCGGCCCGGGTCCTCGGCCCCGGCTTCGGTGCCCGCCGCCCGTACATCGGCCGGTCGCCCCGGAACGGCCGTCCGGCCCGGTCGGCCGCGCACCCCGAAGTCGCGCACCCCGAAGTCGCGTCCCCCGAAGTCGCGTCCCCCGAAGTCGCCCGCCCTGTTCATGGCGCCCCCGCGCGCGCCGCTCGCCGGCTGTCGTCCTCCGCCGGTTGTCCTGCTCCGCCGGCCCTCGCCCGCCGGCCGGCGTCCGCCCCGCTGTTCTGCGCCGCCACCACGGTTCGCGTGGTGGCGCGCGGAAGCGTCGTGCACGAGCTTCCCGGGGCTGCGGAAACGTTGCTCCCAAGGCCTTGACGGGTCCTCGTCGCGACCCTAGGTTCAGCGCTGCAAGTTTCCAGCAAGTTTCAGCAATCTTTCACGAGCGGTACCCCAGGCTGCCCCACCCCAGCCCCCAGGAGACAACGTGGTCACCACCGCCCCCACCCGCCGGCCTGCCCGGACGGCGGGCGCGCTCACCGCCTCGGCGGCGCTCGCGCTCTCGCTCGCCGCGGCCTTCGGCACCGCCCCCACCGCCCAGGCCGCCCCGCCGGGCAACGGCAAGGACGTCACGGCCACGCTCTTCGAGTGGCGCTTCGACTCCGTCGCCAAGGCCTGCACCGACACCCTCGGACCGAAGGGCTACGGCTTCGTCGAGGTCTCGCCGCCCCAGGAGCACATCCAGGGCAGCCAGTGGTGGACGTCCTACCAGCCGGTGAGCTACCGGATAGCCGGGCGCCTCGGCGACCGGGCGTCCTTCAAGAGCATGATCGACACCTGTCACGCGGCGGGCGTCAAGGTGATCGCCGACTCGGTGATCAACCACATGTCCGCCGGCTCCGGCACCGGCACCGGCGGTACGAACTACACCAAGTACACGTACCCCGGGTACTACCAGGACCAGGACTTCCACTCCTGCCGCACCGCGATCAGCAACTACGCTGACCGCTCGAACGTGCAGAACTGCGAGCTGGTCAACCTCTCGGACCTGAACACCGGCAGCGGCTACGTCCAGCAGACCATCGCCGGCTACCTGAACGACCTGGCCTCGCTCGGCGTCGACGGCTACCGCATCGACGCCGCCAAGCACATCGCCGCCGCCGACCTCGCCGCGATCAAGGCGAAGACCGCCAACCCCAACGCCTACTGGGTGCAGGAGGTCATCTACGGCGCGGGCGAGCCGATCCAGCCCACCGAGTACACCGGGACCGGCGACGTCGACGAGTTCCGCTCGGGCACCTGGCTGAAGAGCGCCTTCCAGGGCGGTCGGATCGCCGACCTCGGCAACTGGGGCTCCGGGCTGCTGCCGAGCGACAAGGCCCGCACCTTCGTCGACAACTGGGACACCGAGCGCAACGGCTCGACGCTGACCTACAGGGACGGCTCCGCCTACACCCTGGCCAACGTCTTCCTGCTGGCCAACCCCTACGGCTCGCCCAACGTGTACTCCGGTTACGCCTTCTCCGGGCACGACGACGGCCCGCCGAACGGCGGCACCGTCAACGCCTGCTACAGCGACGGCTGGAACTGCACCCACGCCTGGCGCCAGGTCGCCAACATGGTGGGCTTCCGCAACGCGGTGGCGGGGACCGGGATCACCAACTGGTGGTCCAACGGCAACAACGCGATCGCCTTCGGGCGCGGGGGCAAGGGCTTCGTGGCGATCAACCGCGAGTCGGGCCCGGTCACCCAGACCTTCCAGACCTCGCTGCCGGCCGGCTCTTACTGCGACGTCCAGCACGGCGACCCGGCGTCGGGCGGCTGCACCGGCCCCTCCTACACCGTCGGGTCCGACGGCCGCTTCACCGCCACCGTCGGCGCGGGCGACGCGGTGGCGCTGTACGTGGGCGCTCCCGGCGGCTCCGGCGGCGGCACGCCGGTGACCGGCGGCGCGTCCTTCGCGGTCAACGCGACCACCGTCTACGGGCAGAACGTCTTCGTGGTCGGCGACACGGCCGCGCTCGGCGCCTGGGACACCGCGAAGGCGCTGCCGCTCTCCTCGGCCGCGTACCCGGTCTGGAAGCTCGACGTGGCGATGCCGGCCGGGACGGCGTTCGCGTACAAGTACGTCCGCAAGGACGCCTCCGGGGCGGTGACCTGGGAGTCCGGGGCCAACCGGACGGCCGCGGTGCCGACGTCGGGCGGTGTGGTACTGAACGACACCTGGCGGGCCTGAGCCACTGCCGACGGCCGCCGCCCGCCGCCCCGCGCCCGGCGCGGGGGAGGGCGGCGGCCGTCAGCGCGCCGCCCGGGAATTCCCCCGCGCGGGTGGCTCCGCCCCGGTTCCACCCGCCGGGACGGGCCGGCGCTGCCAGCATCACGGGATGAGAACCACCCCTGCCGTCCTCGACGTCGAACTCCTCGGCGGCCGTTGGGACGGCCACCGCAAGCGGGTCAACACCACGGCCCCGCCACCCTCGCTGCGGATGGCGCTGCGGGCCGAACTGCCCGCCGCCGAGGCCGGCGAGTACTGGCCGACCACCTGTGTCTACCGGCTGGACGACACGGGCGGCCGGTGGCGCTACCGCTACTCCCACGACGAGTAGCGACCGGTGGGCGTGGCCGGCGTCGGGCGGCCCGGCCCGGTCAGCCCCGGCCGATGTACGGCATGGCGGTCGCCATCACCGTGGCGAACTGCACATTGGCCTCCAGCGGCAGCTCCGCCATGTGCCGCACGGTACGGGCCACGTCCGCGACGTCCATGGTCGGCTCCACCGCGACCCGCCCGTCCGCCTGCCGCACCCCGAGGCTCATCGGCGCCGTCATCTCGGTCGCCGCGTTGCCGATGTCGATCTGCCCGCAGGCGATCCGGTACGGCCGTCCGTCCAGTGACAGCGACTTGGTCAGCCCGGTGACGGCGTGCTTGGTCGCCGTGTAGGCGATCGAGTGCGGCCGGGGCACGTGCGCGGAGATCGAGCCGTTGTTGATGATCCGGCCGCCCTGCGGGTCCTGCGCCTTCATCTGCCGGAACGCGGCCCGTGCGCAGAGGAAGGCGCCGGTCAGATTGAGGTCGACCACGGCCCGCCACTCGGCGACGTCCAACTCGTCCACCGGGGTCGGCGCGCCGAACGTCCCGGCGTTGTTGAACAGCAGGTCGACCCGGCCGAACCGCTCGGCGGCCACGGCGAAGAGCGCGTCCGTCGCCGCCGGGTCGGTGACGTCGGTCGGCACCACGAGGGCCACGTCGCCGCCCGGTCCGGCCGCCGCGCAGAGCCGGGCCGTCTCCCGCAGCGGCTCCGCCCGCCGCCCGGCGAGCACCGGGCGCCACCCGGCGGCGGCCAGCTCCACGGCCACGGCGCGCCCCACCCCGCTGCCGGCTCCGGTGACGACGGCGATCTGCTGCGGCATGGCGATACTCCTCGGCGGGTCTTCGGGCGGCTCGTCGGTCGACGGCGGGTGTGCCGATCGTTCCCGATCCGCGGCCCGGAGTCACTGGTGGAAGGCCCCAAAGTCCGGCCCGTCCGGCGGGCGGTCGGCTGTGGAGGGCTCCCTCCCCGCCACCCGGCGGGTGGCTTCCCCCGCCGATCGGCAGAGCCGCCGCGGGCCTTTACCCGATCGGGGACAAACCTTGGACCGACGCCGGGCCCGGCGCAACCGGGCCGCCCGTGACCACGTCATAAGATCGCAGGACGGCGCGCTCCCGCGAGGGACGGCGCGCCGCCGCCCCGGGGGCAGGCACGACGTCGCACCCCGGGTCTGTCCGGCCCCACCCGGGGGCCGCCGCCCGGCTCCCGACGGAGCGGGCGCGACATCGGTCGGAGAGTCCTCACCGTGCAGCCGCAGTCCACCCGCATCCGCGCCGTCCTGACCGGCGCCGCCGCCCTGGCCCTGGCCGCCTCGCTGGCGGCCTGTGGCAGTACGGACGGCAGCGGAAAGGGGGACGCCGTCAAGGGGAAGGCCGCCAAGGGCGGCACGGCGAGCGGGACCACCGCGCCGGGCACCCCGACGGCCTCCGACAGCGCCACCACGCCGCCGGCCCCGAACCCGGCGGGCAAGGTCCTGATGCCCGCCGGTCCGGCCACGGCCTTCACCAAGGCCCGCGACACCGCGGCCGGGCAGATCATGGTGACCACGCTGAACGGTCCCAAGTCGGGTGTCTCCGGCAAGGTCTGGGTCTGGCTGCCGCCCCAGTACAACGACCCGAAGTTCGCCCGGACCGGCTTCCCCGTGCTCACCCTCTACGCGGGCGGCCAGAGCGCCGGGTACAACACCTGGACCGACAACCAGCTGCCGATCCAGGAGATCGACGCCAACCTGGCGGCGGCCGGCACGGCGCACCCGTTCATCATGATCATGCCGGTGCAGAACCTCGATTCCAACGAGGCCAAGGCCCTGGAGTGCGCCGACATCCCGGGCCAGCCCAAGATCGGTACCTGGATGGCCGAGGACATCCCGGACTTCGTCCGCGCCAACTTCCGGACGGTGAAGGGCCGCGACGGCTGGGGGCTGATGGGCGCCTCCACCGGCGCGTTCTGCAGTGCCAAGCTGGCGCTGCAGCACCCGGACAAGTTCAAGGCCGCCGTCCCGATCGACGGCTACTTCAACCCGGACTCGCCGCTCTGGAAGGGCCACGAGGCGGAACGCCAGGCCAACAGCCCCGAGTTGATGGTCGCTCAGGGCAAGGCCGACGTGCGGCTGCTCGCCACCGCGGGCGGCGCCAACCCGTTCGAGATGAAGCTGGTCAAGGCGTGGGTCGGCAAGGCCGCGGCTCCGCTCACCGTCGAGTACTACGAGCAGGCCGGCGGCAAGCACCTGACCAGTGACTTCAAGAAGATGATCCCGGACACGCTGCAGTGGCTGACCAAGAACCTCGCGGGGCCGCAGAGCGACTGACCCCGAGGGGGCGGCCGGTGGGCGTGGGCCCCGGCCGTCCCCTCGGGCGGTCCGGCCGGCCGGTCGCCCGACCGTCCGCCCGGCTCTCGGCCCGACTGTCCGCCTCCGGTGAGCCGGCGAAGCACCGTGGACGCGTCCCGTGCCGCTGCCGGACGTGTCCGCCCGTCGCCGCCGCGCTCCCGGGCGCGCGTCGCCGTACGTACGCGTCGCCGTACGGGCCCGCCCTGGTCCGTCGGGTGACCGCCCCGGCTCCGCCGGCCCACCCCTCCGCCGACTCGCCGTCGCACCCCGGCGCGGCGCCGCGCGCTCTCGGCTCGCGGTGTGCGCGGCCGCCGCGAAGCCCCGCGCCAGGCCGCTGACCTGCACGTCAATCGGACATTGATTCGCCTCTGATCGACTACGGCCACTGTGATGGGACCGCAATCCGCCAGTGCCGCCGGCCGCGAACCCGGCCGTGAACCCGGTCGTGCCATGCCGTGCAAGCCCGCCGTGCCAAGTCGTGAAGAGAGTGCCATGCCGAGCCACCTGCTGTCCGTAGCGTCCCCCTCCGTGCCCGCCCAGGCGGGCTCCCAGCGTCAGCGGGCCGCCGACGAGGACCCGCAAGCCGTCCGGTTCGCCGGACTGCGACTGGTGCACGACGCCCTCCGCCGCGACCTCGCCCGGCTGCCCAACGCGCTGCGACTGCTGCAGCCCGGTGAGGACGAGAAGGGCGAGGCGCTGCTGCGGCACTGGACCTTCGTCACCGCGATGCTGACCTGCCACCACGAGCAGCAGGACACCCGGATCTGGCCGATCGTCCGCCGGTTCGCCCCCGAGCTGCGGCTGTTGCTCAACTGGCTGGAGGCCGACCACCACAACCTGGACCACTCCTTCACCCGGGTCACCACCCTGGTCCGGATCGCCAGCCGGGACGCGGGCAGTGCCTGGCCGGTCGCGTACGCGATGGACGACCTGGCGGCCCGGCTGGAGACCCACCTGCGGATCGAGGAGCGTCAGCTGCTGCCCCGGATGGAGCGGGTCTTCGCGGACACCTCGCGGGTCGGCGGCCTGCCGGAGCTGCTGGACCTGCTGCGCTCCGCCGACGGCCCCGGCAGCGCCGACGCGCTCGCCTGGCTGCTGGACGGTGTCGAGCCCGCGGTGGTCGAGCGGCTGCTGGCCGACTGCGACGACGACGTGGCCCGCAACTGGCCGCACTGGCACGCGACCTACCAGCGCTGCACCGCCCTGCTGTGGGGGCCCTCCGACACCTCGGACGGCTCCGCCGAGTGAGGGGCGGGTCTTTTTCGGGCCGTTGATCTACGCGCGTGGCATATGCCGGAGGCCCATGCCGGACGGTCCGGCGCGTCAAGCTCCCCGGCCGCGCTCCCCGGCCGCGCTCCCGGGTCCCGCGCCGGTCGCGCTCCCGCTCCCGCCCGGTCCCCGCTCAGGAGCGGCGCAGCCCGAGCCGGGCGAGGTACCCCGGCAGGTCGGCCGGGTCGTGGGTGGCCAGTCCGAGATAGCCGTCCGGCCGGATCACGAAGAGCCCGCAGCCGTAGGCCTCGGCCGTCACCCCGTCGTCGACGCGGTGCGCCCGCACGCCGGCCGGGACGTCCGGCAGCTCGTGACCGACCGCGAGCACCGTCACCTGCGGACCTTGGAACACGTCGAACAGCCGGGTCCCCGCCGCGCCCGGTCCCGCCTCCTGAGGGGCGTCCAGCGGCGCGTCCGGCGCGCGCTCCCCGGCGCGCAGCGCCTCCTCGGCCAGGCCGGAGCGCGCCTCCACGGTCAGCGGGCCGTGCTCGTAGCCGAGCCCCAGCTGTTCCGTCCGCGGCCCACGGCGCAGCCCGCCGTCCTGCACCCCGCCCGCGCGGTGCAGCCGGGTGGAGAGCTCCAGGACATCGGCGGCGATCGGCAGCCGCTCCGCCTCGTAGCTGTCCAGCAGCTCCTCCGGTGCGCCGTGCCGCAGGACCTGGCCGAGCTTCCAGCCCAGGTTGTAGGCGTCCTGGACGCTGGTGTTCAGGCCCTGCCCGCCCGCGGGGGAGTGGATGTGGGCGGCGTCCCCGACGAGGAAGACCCGGCCGGCCCGGAACCGCTCGGCCAGTGCCGCGCGCGGGCGGAAGTCGGAGGCCCAGCGCACCTCGCCGACCGCCGACGCGTCGAGGTGGGTCCGGGCGGCGATCACCCGGCGTACCCCGTCGGGCGAGGTGTCCGGGGTCTCGTCCGGGGCGAACTGGGCGAACAGCTGGAAGTCGGCGGTGCCGGGGAGGGGGCAGAGCAGCAGCGGTCCGCCGGGCCCGTGCGGCCAGACGTGCCAGTTGCCGCGGTCGAGGCCGTCGATCCCGACGTCCGCGACCAGGGCCGGCCGGGGGTCGACCTCCTCGCCGGCCATCGTGATGCCCACCGCGCGGCGCACCGTGCTGCGCCCGCCGTCGGAGGCCACCAGGTAGCGGGCGGAGACGGTCCGCCCGATGCCGTCCGGGCCGGTCAGGGTGGCCTCGACCCGGTCGGGGTACTGGTCGAGGCCGGTGAGCGCGGTGCCGAAGGAGACCCGGCCGCCGAGCTCCAACAGCCTGGTGTGCAGGAGCTCCTGGGTGCGCCACTGCGGGATCATCCAGACGTCCGGGTGCGGGACGGTCGGGTCGGGCAGGCTCCGGTCGACGAGGTCCCACTCGCCCTGCCGCTCGCCGTCCTGCCAGGACAGCATCCGGGGGTAGGGCGCGCCGTGCGCCCGGACGGCGGTCAGGACGCCGAGGTCGTCGAGGACTTCCTGGGTGCGGGGCTGCAGTCCCTTGCCGCGCGAGCCGGGGAACAGTGCTCCGGCGCGTTCCACCAGCAGGGCGTCCACGCCGCGGCGGGCGAGGTCGCAGGCCAGGGTGAGGCCGGCCGGTCCGGCGCCGACGATCAGGACATCCGTGCGGTCCGGGTGCGGGGCGGGGCGCTGCTGGGTGGGCTGCTGCTGGACGGACGTCATGGAGACTCTCCTTAACGACGTTAAATTGGCCGATGGGGAGAGCATGGGCTTAACGGTGTTAAATTGTCAATGCCGGGGATCGGGACGACAGGAAGGGGCGGCCGGGATGCCGTCGAAGCTGGACCGCGCGCAGGTGGTCGACACCGCCCTGCGCCTGCTCGACGAGACCGGACTCGACGGTCTCACCCTGCGACGCATCGCCACCGAGCTGGACGTCAAGGCACCCGCGCTCTACTGGCACTTCGCCAACAAGCAGGCCCTGTTGGACGAGATGGCCACCGAGATGCTGCGCCGGATGTCCGCCGGCGCGGCGGTGCCGGACTCCTGGCAGGAGGCCCTCACCGGCACCTGCCGGGCCCTGCGGGCCGCCCTGCTCGGCTATCGGGACGGCGCCAAGGTCTTCAGTGGGACGCGGCTCACCGACTACGGTCACATCGAGGGCCAGAACGCCGTGCTGGCCGTGTTCGTCCGCGCCGGCTTCGAACTCGCCGACGCGGTACAGGCGTTCACGACCGCGTACGCGTACACCATCGGCTTCGTGATCGAGGAGCAGGCCGTCCACCCCGTGCCGGGGGAGCGGGCGCCCGGCTATGACCCGGCGGAACGGGCCGCCGCCATCGACCCCGCGCACGGACTGGCCGCCGCGGCGGGGCTGGACTTCTTCGGGGGCTTCGAGCAGCGCTTCGAGCGTGGCCTGGCCGTTGTCGTGGCCGGCGTGGAGCGGGTCCTCGGGCCTTCAACTCCCCGCGTCCCCTAGGGGATTCACCCCGGTTTCGGTCGGGGCGGGGCGGCCCGGGTGCTCCGGGGGCGGCCAGGGGGAGAGTACCGCCGGGGGTCGATGGCGCGGCCCGGGCCGCCGCCTACCGTCGAAGTCATGACCACAGCGACCGTCACCGCGCGCCCCGCGCGCCGCTTCGCACCGGCCCGCCCGGCCCTGCTCGGGGCCGCCGCCGTGCTGCTGCTCGGGGCCGGGCTGACCGCCTGCGAGGGCGGCGCCTCGCTCTGCACCACCGACACCGGCTGCGACGTCGTCGTGCGCACCGACGGCGGTGACGCCACGCACAGCGTCGAGGTCTTCAGCGGCGACCGGACCGTGAAACTGACCATCGGTCACATCACCGACAGTGCGGCCGAGGTGAAGATCGGCGATGAGACCAAGACCATCGGCGAAGGGGTCGAGACCGCCGTAGGCGCCGCGAAGATCACGCTGCGCGAGGCCGACGCCCACGACCACTACGCCGAACTCCACGTCAGCCGCTGAGCACCGCGCCCGCCGGGTGTCACGCCCGCCGGGGGTGCCACGCCCCGCCGGGCACCGCACCCGCTACTCGGGCAGGCGGTTGAGCCAGGTCAGCGGCGTCACGGCGATCGCCTTCTGCGGCGAACCGTCCCACTCCACCGGCAGACCGACCGCCTCCAGTGCCGCGACCACCGCGCGGCCGATCTCCAGCGTCCTGCGCTCCGCCGACTCCGTGCTCTCGTCCTCGGCCCGGAACCCGCCGTAGCGCAGCATCAGGCCGAGCCCGGCGGCCGCCCCTTCGGTGTCCTGCTGGTGGAAGAAGACGAAGCCGCGCGAGTCCTCGTCGGCCTCGCCGCCGATCTCCGCGTAGCCGCAGTTGGCGCAACAGGTGAAGTCCATCGCCGCGACGATGCCCTGCTCCTCCAGCGCGTCGAAGGCCTCCTCCAGTCGGTCCACGTCCGTCGTCTCCGGCCACGACGCCTGCTCGGCCAGCCGCTCCCGCCAGACCGGGGCGACGATCTCCTCGGCGTCCTCCGGTTCCAGTCCCTGGTCCTCGAACTCGTCGACCAGGGACTCGGCTATCTCGTCCGGCTCCTGGAAGCCGCAGCGGATCAACTCGCGGGCACGCTCCTCGGCCTCGCGCCGTACCTCGAAGCTGAGCTCGGTCTCCTGGTTCATGCCCGCATCCTCGCACCGACCACCGACAGCTTCGGCGGCCGCCCCCGGTGCTGACGTCCCCCGATGCCCTCTCTTCTCGAACCGCCCCTGATGACCCGTCTGCTGGCCGCCGAACGCGTGCTGATCGCCGGCGCCGGCGGCGGGTTCGACGTCCACGCGGGCCTGCCGCTGGCGCTCGCCCTGTGCGCGGCCGGCAAGGAGGTGCACCTGGCCAACCTCTCCTTCAGCCACCTCTACGGCCTGCCCGCCGAGGCCTGGTGGGAACAGGACGTCGCCCGGATCCGCCCCGACACCGCCGCCCCCGAGGGCTACTTCCCGGAGCGGACGCCGGCCCGCCGGCTGCACCGGCACGGCATGCCCGACACCGTCTGGGCCTTCCCCTCCGTCGGTGTGCGGCCGCTGCGCGCCGCCTACCGGGCGCTCACCGCCCGCCTCGCCGTCGACGCCGTGCTGCTGGTCGACGGCGGCACCGACATCCTGATGCGCGGGGACGAGGCGGGGCTGGGCACGCCCGAGGAGGACATGGCCAGTCTCGGCGCGGTGGCCGGGCTGACGGAGGTCCCCGAACGCCTGGTGGCCTGTCTGGGCTTCGGGATCGACGCCTTCCACGGCGTCAACCACGCGCTGGTGCTGGAGAACCTCGCCGCGCTGGAGCGGGCCGGCGGCTACCTCGGGGCCTTCTCGATCCCGCGCGACAGCCGGGAGGGCGTGCTCTACCTGGATGCCGTCGAGCATGCGAGGTCGGCGCTCCCCGAGCATCCGAGCATCGTCAACGGTTCGGTCGCGGCCGCGCTGCGGGGCGAGTTCGGCGACGTCCGTTTCACCGACCGCACCAAGGGCGGCCCGCTGTTCGTCAACCCCCTGATGACGCTCTACTTCGGCGTCACCGTCGAGGCGCTGGCGGCCGAACACCGCTACCTGCACCTGATCGAGCGCACCGTGCTGACCCGGCAGATCAGCAGCGTGATCGAGGAGTTCCGCGACGGCCCGCCGGCCCAGCGCCCGCCCTGCCAGTTCCCGCACTGACGGCGGCCGGTCCCGACGGGGGCCGGCGCTCCCGGGCGGGGGCGCCCCCGCCCGGTGGGCGCTCAGCCCGAGGCCAGCCGGAACTCCAGGTTGCCGAACCGGACCTGGTCCCCCGGGCGGACGCGGACGCCGCCCGCGACCCGGAGGCCGTTCACATGCGTGCCGTTGGTCGAGCCGAGGTCGTACAGCACCCAGTCGTCGCCCTCCCGCCGCAGCTCGGCGTGGTGGCGCGACACCGAGGCGTCGTGCAGCCGCAGGCCGGAGCCGGGGATCCGGCCGATCGTCAACTGCCGTGCCGCCGGGTGCGGCAGGCTCAGTCCGGGCAGGCGTTCGGTCCGCCAGGCGCCGCGCAACCGCACCCCGAAGGAGGAGAGCTGACCGACCGTCCGCAGGACGAAGCGGCCGACCGGGTTGCCGGTCGGCAGGTCGGCCATCGCCTGGTCGAGCTCGGCCCGGCTGTGGGCGTGCAGCACCAGCTCCATCCGCCCGAGGAAGGTGTCGTGGGACAGTCGGCCGCTGCCCGCACCCTCCCGCAGGACCCCGAGCGCGTGGTCCCGCTCGGCCTCGGACGGCCGGACCACGCTCGTCCGGATCTCTGGAGACGTCATGGCCCGATTGTCGGCTCGGCCGCCCCCGCCTGTCCAGATTGCCGGGTGCCCCGGTCCGTCGGGGCAGGCCGTGCCCGGGACGGCGCCCCGGCCCCCCGGGGTCAGGACTTCCGGGCGGCGGCCAGGATCTTGACGGTGGTGTGCAGGAACCGGGCCGTGGCCGAGCCCCGGTAGGTCGGGCCGAAGAGCTTGCCGCCGGCCCGCCACTTGCCGTCCTTCAGGTGGATCACCACATAGGCGGCGCCGGCGTCGGCACCGACCACCTCGTAGTCCCCCTTGGGCGAGGTGTACGGGACCGGGAAGTCGGCCGGCAGCGGCTCGGAGAGGAAGTTGACCACCAGCCGGATCTCCGGTGTGACCTCGATGCCCGCGAACGGTTCGGCGGCGAGCAGCTCCGCCACCTCGTCGACGGTGCGCAGCATCACCGGGACGGGGTAGCCGAGCGCCTCGGCCAGGTGCTCCTCGATCCGCCGGGCGAGCGCGGCGCGGTCCGGCTCGGCGGTGCGGAAGAAGACGTTGCCGCTCTGGATGTAGGAGCGCACCTCGTCGAGGCCCAGCTCGGTGAAGAGAGCGCGCAGCCGCTCCATCCGCACCGTCCGGCCGGCGACGTTGACGGCCCGCAGGAACGCGATGTACGTGGTCGTGGTGGTCACCCGCCCAGTCTGGCAGCGGCCACCGACAAGCGCCGGGCGCCACCGGTCACGGGCGAGCACCGGCCCGCGTCGGCCGGCCCGCGTCGGAGGCCGACCGTCGGTGCCCGGTGCCAGACTGGCGCCATGGCTACCTGGCAGGATTTCGAGCACGAGGCACCCGAGCTGGCCTCCGCCGTGCGGGCCCGCTTCGAGGCGAACAAGCACCACGTCCTGGCGACGCTGCGCAGCGACGGCTCACCCCGGGTGAGCGGTACCGAGGTGGACTTCAACGGCGCCGATCTGACCCTCGGGTCGATGCACGGCGCGATGAAGGCGCGCGACCTCCAGCGGGACGCCCGCTTCGCGCTGCACAGCAACCCCAGCGACGAGACCTTGGCGGGCGGTGACTCCAAGGTCTCCGGCCGGGCCGTCGAGATCACCGACGAGACCGAGCTGGCCGCCTACGCGGCGGACCTGCCGGAGCCGCCGCCCGGTCCCTTCCAGGCCTTCCGGCTGGAACTGGAGCAGGTGGTGCACACCACGGTGGGCGACGACCACCTGTGGATCACCTCCTGGCACCCGGGGGAGCCGGTGCGCAGGATCCAGCGGCACTGACGCGGCCCCCCCCGGCTACGGCAGGACGGACTTGAGGACGTCGGGGGTGCGGGCCACCACGGCGTGGCCGTCGTCGGCGGTGATGATCGGGCGCTGGATCAGGATCGGGTGCTCGGCCAGCGCCGCGATCCAGCGCGCCCGGTCGCCCGGCTCCCTGGTCCAGCGCTTCATGCCCAGGTCCCTGGAGGCCTGCTCGTCGAGCCGGGTGATGTCCCACGGCTCCAGCGCCAGCCGCTCCAGGACCCGCTCCAGCTCCGCGGCGGTCGGCGGGTCCTCCAGGTAGCGCCGCACGGTGTACTTCGCGCCGGCCGCCTCCAGCGCGCCGAGCGCGGTGCGGCACTTCCCGCAGCGGGGGTTGATCCAGATCTCCATGCCGCCAGGGTACCGACCGCCGGCCCTCGAACGGGTGAACCCGGGTTCGCGGGAACTACCGTGCGTCCACCGGCGGTTTACGAACCGGCAGCGGGGCCGCGGGAGCGCGGCCGCGGGAGCGGGTCGTGGGAGGGGAGCACCGGGTGGACGGCGCGTCGATCATCGAGCGGCTGACGGCCGACAGGGGCATGGCGGATCCGTACCCGCTGTACGCGCGGGCGCACGAGCTCGGCGCGGCGTTCGCCGCCGGGCCCGGCACGGTCGTGGTGGTCGGCCACACCGCGGCCAACCAGGTGCTGCGCAACCCCGGCTTCGGCCTGCAGGACATGGAGCTGCTGGGGCGACTGGACGCCGAGCTGGCCCGGCACACGTCGGTGACCCTGCTCGGCCGCTCGATCCTGCAGCGCAACGCCCCCGACCACGCCCGCGTCCGCTCGCTGATCGCCTCGGCCTTCAACGCCCGGCGGGTGGCCGCCCTGCGACCGGTCGTCGAGGCCGCCGTCGGCCGGCTGCTGGACGCGATGGCGGAGCAGGGCGGTGGCGGTTCGCCGGTCGACTTCATGGACGCGTTCGCCTTCCGGCTGCCGGTCGAGGTGATCTGCGAGCTGCTCGGCGTCCCGGAGGCGGACCGCTACCGCTTCCGCGGTCTCGCGGGGGACCTGACCATCGCCCTGGAGCTGGTCCAGGACCTCGCCGAGCTGGCCGTCGCCGACGCCGCCGCCGACGAGCTGTCCGGCTACTTCACCGCGCTCGTCGCCGAGCGGCTGGCCCGCCCGAAGGGCGACCTGGTCAGCGACCTCGCCCGGATCGCCGCCGACGCCCCGGAGCGGATCTCCGGCCGCGAGCTGCTGGCCAACCTGGTCCTGCTGCTGGTGGCCGGGTTCGAGACCACCACCAACCTGCTCGGCAACGGGCTCGCGCTGCTCTTCCGGCACCCGTGGGCGATGGAGGGGCTGCGCACCGGCGCGCTCGACCCGGCCCGGTTCACCGACGAGGTGCTGCGGTACGACTCGCCGGTCCAGCTCACCACCCGGATCGCGACCGCCGAGGGGCTCTCGGTGGCGGGGGTACCCACGCCGCCCGGCGCCGTGGCGCTGATCCTGCTGGGCGCCGCCAACCACGACCCGGCCCGCTACCACCGTCCGGAGGTGTTCGACCCGAACCGGACGGACAGCCAGCCGCTCAGTTTCGGCGGCGGCCCGCACTTCTGTCTCGGTTCCCAGCTGGCCCGGCTGGAGGCCGAGGTCGCCGTGCCGGCCCTGCTGGACCGCTTCCTTCGGCTCGCGCCCGGGGGCGTGGCCACCCGGCGGGACCGGCTCGTCCTGCGCGGCTTCGACACCCTGCCGGTCACCGTCCGCTGAGCCGCCGGGCGGCTCCGCGCGGGGCCGTCGGGGCCGCCGGGCGGGGCCGAAACGGGGCCGTTGGGCCCGGACGGCCGGGACCAAAGCAAGGGGGCCGTGCGGGCGGCGGTGGGAGAGCATGGAAGGGACGAACCGGTCGTTCCGGCCCGGTCACCCCGACCGCGGCCCCGACCGGTCGGCCAGGAGGTCACCGCCGTGCCCACAGCCCCCCGTCCGCCGGACCGGGCGGCCGTGGAACCGAGCGCACCGCGCTGGGTGGCCTGGCTGCCGGTGCTCCTGGTGCTGCTCGACCTGGTGGCCGAGGCGGTCGTCCCGGACGCGGTCGCGGCCGGGTTCCTGCTCACCGCGCTGCCGGTCGTGGTGGCGTTCTCCTACGGCCCGGTGCTGACCGCCGGTGCCACCGCCGGGGCCCTCGGGCTCCAGTTCGCCCTGGCGGGGCGGGCCGGACACCTCTCCGAGCAGCACCACGTCTGGGTCTACATCTCCACCCTGCTGGCCGGCGTGATGGGCACCGCGCTCTCCTGGCAGCGGACCCGGCAGCACCGCACCCTGCTGCGCACCCGGACGGTCGCCGAGACCCTGCAGCGCACCGTGCTGCGCCCGGTCCCCGAGCGGGCCGGCGGGCTGCGGGTGGCCGGCCTCTACCGCCCGTCGCAGGCCGAGGCGCTGATCGGCGGCGACCTCTACGAGGTGTGCGACACCCCCTTCGGGGTCCGGGTCCTGCTCGGCGACGTCCGGGGCAAGGGCCTCGGCGCGGTCCGGACGGTCGCGGACGTGCTGGGCGCGTTCCGGGCGACCGCGCACGACACCGCCGACCTGGTCGAGCTCGCCGAGCAGCTGGACCGCGCGGTCCTGCGGGACGCGGCCGACCGCGGTGACGACGAGCTGTTCGTGACGGCCGTCCTGCTCCAGTACCGGTCCGGCTCGTACGAGGTGGAGATCGTCAACCGGGGCCACGTCACGCCGCTGCTGCTCGCCGAGGGCGGCATCACCCCGGTGCACTGCCCGTTCGACCTGCCGCTCGGCCTCGGCCATCTCCACCGGCCCGCGGCGGACCGCCCCGCCCGTCCCGGACCCTCGACCGTCCCGCTGCCGCCCGGCCAGACCCTGCTGCTCTACACCGACGGCGTCAGCGAGGCCCGGGACGCCTCCGGCGCCTTCTACCCGCTCGCCCACCGGCTCGCCGCCCTCGGCACGACCGCCCCGGACCGGCTGGTCTCCTTCCTGGCCCAGGACGTCCACGCCTACGCGGGCCTGCTCGCCGACGACCTCGCCGTCCTCGCCCTCACCCCCGCCTGACGCCCCGCGCGCCGGTTCGGCCCTTCGCTCCGGCTCGGCCCCGCGCGTCGGCCGGGGCCGCCGACCACGCCGACCACGGCGGCTGCCCGCCGCGCTGTCGGCCCGGACGGAAGCGGCGTCACAGGGCGGTGGGAACGGGGGGTCCGGATCCGATCCGGGCGCGGACGAGGTCGACCGAGCCGCGGAACCAGCCCAGTTTCTCCACCCACCAGGTGAGGCCGGCCGCCCGGTACGGGGCGACGACCAGGGCGTCGGCGTCCCGCCGGAGCCCGGAGGTCTGCCCCTCCATGACGACGTCGAACCGCCCGTTGCGGACGGGCTGTTGAGCGTGGACGTAGGCGACCACGTCCGCCAGGTCGGCCGGCGGCATCATCTCGGTGTGGCCCACCCCCGCCCGGGTGGGGAAGACGCCGTCCCAGCGCGCGGCCCGCCGCATGGGGCGTCGCGAGGGCCAGGTGCCGGCGATCCACACCGGGATGCGAGGGCGTTGCGGGCTCACCGGCTGGAAGGTGAGGTCCGTGACCGTGAACCAGCGGCCGTGGAAGGTGAACGGCCGGCCCGTCCACAGCCCGTCGAGGACGTGGAGGGCTTCGTCCAGTCTCTCCGCCCGCACCCGTGGGTCCGGATCGTGGCCCAGTGCCTGGAACTCGGCTGCGGAGGACCCCAGTCCGGCGCCGAAGATCAGCCGCCCACCGCTGAGGAGGTCCAACGCGACGGTCGCGCGGGCGACTTCGGCGGGACGCTTGAGGGCGAGCACGTTCACCATGACGCCGAGTCGCAGGCGCTCCGTGTCGGCGGCGATCGCGGCCAGGGTGGTCCACGAGTCGGTGACGTGCTCGTCCGGGTGTTCCGCGACCTGGCCGTCCCAGAGGAAGAAGCCGTCCCAGCCGGACCGTTCCGCCAGCACTGCCAGTTCGCGGAGCAGGCGGGGATCCGCGTACTCGCGTCTGTTGGGCAGTCCGACGGCGTAGCGCAGCGGTGGTTGTGGCGTGGCGTCCATCGGTTGTCGCCTTCCTGGTCGCCGTCCCGATCGCACACGGCGGTCGCCGGCGCGCCCGGCTCCAGCCTCGATGATGTCGGCTGCGCGACGGCCGGGGCAACCGGAACGGGGTCGGGCGATGGCCCGCCCGAGCATTCGCACGTGCACGGATCAATTATCGGATTTCCGTCGATCACAGCAGGTCAGCGGCTCCTCCGCAGGCCGAGACCCCGACACGGTGCTACGGTCCACTGGGAGCCTGAATCGCCCGCGGCGGTTCCGATGCCCTCCCCCGCGGCGGCGTCCCCTTCGACGGGACGGCACCCCGCCCTCCCCTCACCTCAGTGATCGACCGGAGTCCCCCGGCCGCCGCCAATCGCGGCGGCGGGCGCCTGCGATGCCGGCGAGGCCAGGCCTGCGCCGCCCAGACCCTCCACACTTCCCGCCCCCACCCCCATCGCCTTCGGACGGAACGGCGCCCGAGGGTCCGAAGGGAGCAGCCATGTCCGAGAACAGCGCGACCCCGCGGCTAGCCCCGCCGCGTCCGACCAGCGTCGTGGTCCCGTGTCTCGACGACGCGGCCGTCCTGCCCGCGACCTACGAGCGACTGGCCGCCCTGACGGGCCGTCCGGTCCGTTGGCGGGCCGGACGGCCCGGCACGCCGTCCCCCGTCGCCGCGGGCCCGCTGGGCCCGGACGACCGGGCAGCGGCCTCGTGAGCGGCCCGACGGCGGGTACGGCGACGCGGGACGGCCGGGCGCGGGCCCCGGCGCCCGACGGCGAGGTCCTGGTGATCGGCGGCGGGTTCACCGGCCTGGCCGCCGCCCACGAACTCGCCCTGGCCGGGGTGCCCTGCCGGGTGCTGGAGCGCGATCCGTACGTCGGCGGCCTGGCAGGGTCGTTCGAGGTCGGGGGAGCCCGGCTCGAACGCTTCTACCACCACTGGTTCTCCTCCGATCTGGAGGTCCAGGGGCTGTGCGCGGACCTCGGCTGCTCCCATCTGCTCCAGCCGCACCGGACCCGGACCGGCGTCTACTACGCGAACTCGGTGTACCGGTTGTCGAGCCCGTGGGACGTGCTGCGGTTCGCCCCCCTCCCGCTGCCCGACCGGGTCCGGCTGGGCTGGTCCGCGGTGCGCGCCCACCAGGTGAAGCACTGGCGGGACCTGGAGGACCTGACGGCCCGCGAGTGGCTGCTGGAGCTGAGCGGGCCGCAGGTCTACGAGACGGTCTGGCGTCCGCTGCTGGAGGGCAAGTTCGGCCAGTACGCGACCGAGGTCGGTGCCACCTGGATGTGGACCAAGCTCCATCTGCGCGGCGGCAGCCGGTCGCACAGCGGCCGCGAGGTCCTCTACTACCTGAGGGGTGGCTGCGCCGCCCTGCTGGACGCGTGGGTCTCGCGCCTTTCCGAACTGGGGGTCCGGATCTGCACGAACACCCCGGTACGGGAGGTGCTGACCGACGCCCGCGGGGTGTGCGGGGTCCGCACCGGGAGCGGCGTCCTGCCCGCACGGCGGGTCCTGGCCACCACGGCACCGGACCTGCTCGCCGGCTTCCTCGCCCCCGCCGCCGCCGGACCACCGTCCCATCCGAACGTGCCCGCCGTCCGTCGGCGACTGTCCGACATCCCCTACCTCGCCAATCTGTGCCTGGTGTTGCAGAACGACCGGTCCCTGTCGGACACCTACTGGCTCAACGTCACCGACCCGTCGTTCCCGTACGTCGGCGTCATCGAGCACACCAACCTGGAGGCTTCCGACGTCTACGCCGGGCGTCACCTGGTCTACCTGTCCGCCTATCTTCCGACCAGCGCCGAGCTGTACCGGATGGACGACGACGCGGTGTTCCGGGCCAGCCTTCCGCACCTGAGGCGGATGTTCCCGCGGTTCCAGCGCGACTGGGTCCGGGGCTACCACGTCTGGCGGGCCGATCACGCCCAGCCGGTCATCACCCCGCACTACTCCGACCGCATCCCGGCGACGGAGACCGACGTGCCGGGGCTGTACCTGGCCAGCATGGCCCAGGTCTACCCCCAGGACCGGGGCACCAACTACGCCGTGCGGCAGGGACGGCACGTCGGCCGCCTGATCGTCGACCGGATGCGCACCGCCCCCCGCACCGCCCCCGATCCACGACTCTCCGCGGCCGGGAACGGTACCGGTCCGCGGTCCGGCCCCGAGGAGGGGACGCCATGAACTCCCTGATCAGCACCGAGGATTGCGAGCGGATGCCGATCGCCCGGGTGCACGAGCTCTACCGCCGTCACGTCAGCCGGGGCCAGGTGACGCTGCTTTCCGCCTTCGGATTCGGCCGCGACGTCGTGGACAGCGCCTCGGGCTGCTGGATCACCCTGCGCGACGGCAGGCGTGTCCTGGACTTCACCGGCGGGATCGGCGTTCTGAACCACGGCCACAACCACCCCCGCATCCTGGCCGCTCGTCGACGCTTCCAGGAGCTGCGGCGCATGGAGGTGCACAAGAACTACTTCTCGCCGTACGTCGCCGCACTCGGGCACAACCTGGCGCAGCTGCTGCCCGCGGATCTCGACGTCAGCTACTTCCCCAACTCGGGTGCGGAGGCCGTCGAGGGCGCCCTCAAGATGGCCTACAAGTACCACCGCGGTCATCGCGGCACCGTGCTGCACACCGACATCGCCTTCCACGGCAAGCTGCTGGGCGCCGGAAGCCTGACCACCTCGCCGGAGGTGCACTTCACCTTCCCGCGGATCCCCGGCACGGACGGTTTCGCCTTCGACGACCTGTCCTCCCTCGAACTGGCCCTGGAGCGGCACACCACGCCGGAGGGCGGGAGCGACGTCTACGCGTTGGTCCTGGAGCCCTTCAGCGCGTCCAGTCTCCGCGAGTGCTCGGAGGACTTCCTGCGCGAGGCGCGCCGGCTGTGCACCGAGCACGACATCGTCCTGATCTTCGACGAGGTCTACACCTCCTGGGGCAGGACCGGTTCCCTCTTCCACTTCATGCGCCACCCCGGCCTGGTCCCGGACGTGGTGACCACCTCCAAGTCCTTCGGCGGCGGCAAGGCCTCCATCTCCGGGTACGTGGCCAGGGAGCCCGTCTTCCGCAGGGCCTACGACTCGCTCCCCGACGCCACCCTGCACAGCACCACCTACTACGGATTCGGCGAGGAGACGGTCACCGCGCTGGAGGCCGTGGCGATCGCGGTCGAGGACGACTACCCGGCCAGGGCCCGCCGCCTCGGCGAGCGGCTGCGCCGCGGCCTCACCGCCCTCGCCGCCCGCCACCCGCAGTCGATCGCGGAGGTCCGTGGCACCGGCGCCCTCCAGGGCGTCGTCCTGCGGCACGGTCCGGCCGCCCTCGACCACGCGCTGCACCTGCTGCCGTCCTCCTTCGCGCGCGACCCGCAGGCCGGGGCCAAGCTGGCCACCGCCGCCGTGGTCGCCGCCCTCTACCGCGACCACGGTGTCCTCACCTACTACGGCTCCAACCACGACCTCCCCCTGATCGCCGCGCCTCCCCTGGTGGCCGAGGACTCCGACCTGGACCTCTTCCTGGACGCTCTGGACGCGGTCCTGGCCAAGGGAATGCCCCGTCTCCTGGCGGGTCTGGTCAGGGAGAAGGTCACCGCATGAGCGCCCGGTCGGCCCGTCCCGCACCGCCCGCCGAGGGGCTGCGCACCGCGCGGGAGCACCGTCGCCTGCGGGTCTGGGAACGGCGCGTACGCGCGGCCGGGCTCCCGTCGCTCTGGGCAGGCCGCTGCACGGCCCTGTCCGAACCGTCCCGCCAGGCCGCCGCGGTCCGCCACACGGCCGCCACCCTGGCCGCCCTCCCGAAGCCGTACCGCTTGGTGTTCGCCCTGTTGATGCGGGTGTTCCCGGTCGCCGTCGTGCTCGCGGACCCGACGGGCCCGCTCCGGGGCGCCTCCGACCGGGCCCGTCCGCGACGGGTCGCCGACCGGCTGTCCGCGGTGCCCGGCTTCGCCGAACTGCTCAGGGTGAGCCTCGCGCTGGCCCTGCACGGCGCTCTGGACGGACCCTCCGGGACGGCACGGCAGGAGCTCGGATGACCAGGGCCGTCCGCACCGTCCGCTGTGACGCCCTGGTGATCGGCTCGGGTGCCGGAGGCAGCACCGCGGCCCTGGAGCTCGCCGGCGCGGGCCGGGAGGTCCGCGTCCTGGAGGAGGGCCCGCTCGTCCCGCAGGCGCGGATCACCCGGGCGTCCCCGGCGGAGAACCTGCGCCTGCTCTACCGCCAGGGCGGTCTGGTGCCCATCCACGGCGCACCCACCATCCCCTTCGGGGAGGGGCGTTGCGTCGGGGGGACCACGGTGGTCAACGGAGGGCTGCTCTGGCGTCCTCCCGAACACCTGCTGGACCGCTGGGCGTCCGCCGGCGTCGACGGCTTCCGGGCCCACCACCTCGCCCCCCACCTGGCCGAGGTGGAGCGGCGCCTCGGCGTCGTCGACCAGCCGCCCGGGCCGGGTAACCGTGACTCGGTGCTGCTCGCCCAGGCGGCCGACCGGCTCGGCTGGCGCTGGGCGCCGGCCCGCCGGGCGGTACGAGGCTGCCGGCACGCCAACCGGTGCGTCACCGGCTGCCCCACCGGGGCCAAGCAGAGCATGCTGGTGAGCTACCTGCCCGCCGCCGAACGCCTCGCCGCGGTCGTCGAACCCGACACCCGGGTCCTCCGGCTCGATCATGACGGCACCCGGGTCACGGTCGTGCACGCCCTGCGCGACGGCCGACGACTGCGCTACCTCCCGCGGACGGTGTTCCTGGCCGCCGGCCCGATCGGCAGCGCGCTGCTGCTGCGGCGCAGCGGCATCGGCGGACGCGGCCCGGGCCGGGCGATCGCGTTCCACGTCAACTTCCGCACCGTGGCACGATTCGGCGAATCCGTCCGCGCCGTCGAGGGCACCATCTTCACCGCGCAACTGCAGGAGTTCGCCGAGCGGGGAGTGCGGGTGATGCCCGGGAACCTCACCCCGGGGTCGCTCGCCGCGGCGCTGGCCGCCCACCCCGCCGGGACGGTCGACCGGATGCTGGCCCAACTGGACCGGATCGCGGTCTACACGACCCAGGTGAGCGTCCAGGGCACCGCCCGGCTGCTGGCGGTACCCGGCCTCGGCGCGGTCCTGCGGCACCGCCTGACCGGGAGCGACCGGGACCTCCTCCGCGCCGCCTTCCGGCACACCGCCGACCTCCTCCTGGAGGCCGGCGCGGTCGAACTGCTGCCGCCCGCACCCGTCGGTCTGACCACCGCCGCACAGGCGGCCGACTTCGCGCGGCACGCCCGGCCCGAGAGCTGGGACCTGATCTCCGTCCACGCCATGGCGTCCTGCCGGATGGGCCCACCCGCCCTGGGCGGGGTCTGCGACGCCCAGGGCCGCCCGCACGGCTTCACGAACCTGCGGCTGTGCGACGCGAGCGTCCTGCCGGGCGCCACCGGCATCAGCCCGCAGGAGACCATCATGGGCTTCTCCCACCTGATGACGGCCCGGCACCTGGAGCAGCCCGCCGGCCGCCGGCCCGAGGGCACCTGAGCGGCCGCGACCGGACCGCGTCTCCGCAGGTCAGCAAGGTGCTGACCTGCGGAAACGGCGTGCGATCGACCGGCGTTCCGACAGGTCGGAGGTGCTCCTACAGGTCGTAGTACAGCTCGAACTCGTGCGGGTGCGGGCGCAGGGCGATCGGGGCGATCTCGTTGGTGCGCTTGAAGTCGATCCAGGTCTCGATCAGGTCGGGCGTGAAGACGTTGCCCGCGAGCAGGTACTCGTGGTCCGCCTCCAGGGCCTCCAGCACGGCCGGGAGCGAGGACGGCACCTGCGGCACGTTGGCGTGCTCCTCGGGGGCCAGCTCGTAGAGGTCCTTGTCGACCGGCTGCAGCGGCTCGATCTTGTTCTTGATGCCGTCGAGGCCGGCCATCAGCATCGCGGCGAACGCGAGGTACGGGTTGGACGACGGGTCCGGCGCGCGGAACTCGATGCGCTTGGCCTTGGCGTTGGAGCCGGTGATCGGGATCCGGATCGCGGCCGAGCGGTTGCGCTGCGAGTACACCAGGTTGACCGGCGCCTCGAAGCCGGGCACCAGGCGGTGGTAGGAGTTCACCGACGGGTTGGTGAAGGCGAGCAGCGAGGGGGCGTGCTTGAGCAGCCCGCCGATGTAGTAGCGGGCGGTGTCGGAGAGCCCGGCGTAGCCCTGCTCGTCGTAGAAGAGCGGCGAGCCCTCGGTCCACAGGGACTGGTGGACGTGCATGCCCGAGCCGTTGTCGCCGAAGATCGGCTTCGGCATGAAGGTGGCCGTCTTGCCGTTGCGCCAGGCGACGTTCTTGATGATGTACTTGAACAGCATCAGGTCGTCGGCCGCGTGCAGCAGCGTGTTGAACTTGTAGTTGATCTCCGCCTGGCCGGCCGTGCCCACCTCGTGGTGCTGGCGCTCGACCTCCAGTCCGGCCGCGGCCAGCTCCAGCGACATCTCGGCGCGCAGGTCGGCGAAGTGGTCGACGGGCGGGATCGGGAAGTAGCCGCCCTTGTACTTGACCTTGTAGCCGCGCACGTCGCCCTCGGCGGAGCCGCTGTTCCAGGCGCCGGCCTCGGAGTCGATGTGGTAGTACGACGCGTTGGCGCTGGTGTCGAAGCGCACCGAGTCGAAGACGTAGAACTCGGCCTCGGGGCCGAAGAACGCGGTGTCGGCGATGCCGGAGGAGGCGAGGTACGCCTCGGCCTTCTTCGCGACGTTGCGCGGGTCACGGCTGTAGGCCTCGCCGGTGACCGGGTCCTGGATGAAGAAGTTGATGTTGAGGTGCTTGTCCCTGCGGAACGGGTCGAGCCGGGCCGTGGCCAGGTCCGGGACGAGTGCCATGTCGGACTCGTGGATGGCCTGGAAGCCGCGGATCGACGAACCGTCGAACATCAGGGTCTCGGACGGGTCGAAGGTCGCCGCGGGCACGGAGAAGTGCTGCATGACGCCCGGGAGATCGCAGAACCGGACGTCGATGAACTTGACATCGTTCTCCTGAATGAACTGCTTCACTTCGGCGGCGTTGTTGAACATTCATCCTCCTCGGCGTGCGAATGGGCCTCACCCTAGGAATGGGCCGTTTCCAACCGGTGACCCGGTCGTTTCCTGAATGTTAACCGCCGTCCTCCGGCGGGCGGCAAAGTCGTATGCTCCGGGGCAAAATGCCACGCCCGCCCGGATCGCGGACGTCGAGTGGTCTGGACCACCTGGGAAGCCCCGGGAGGCGCGATTCACCCTCCGGGGGAGCCGGTGCCGGGCCGGGGTGTCCGCCCGGTTAGTGTGGATTCGTGGACACCAGAGAAGCGTTGGGATCGTGGATCGACGGCCCGAAGGCGGCCGCCGAGAAGATGGGTGCCGACTTCGGCCACCGCGGTGAGCGCCTCGGACTGCCCCGGGAGGGCACCGGCTCGATCGCCGGTCCGGGCCGGCGCCTGGGCGCGCTGTTCGTCGACGGCTGGCTGGTCGCCCTGGTGGCCTACGGGTTGCTCGGCAAGGGCTCCCCGGCCTCGGCCAACCTGTGGACCACCCCGCTGTTCTTCGCCGTCACCGTGCTGCTGCTCGCCACCACGGGGACGACCGTGGGCAAGCGGCTGTTCGGCCTGCGGGTGGTCCGCCTGGACGGTCGCCGCGCGACCATCCCGCAGGTGCTGCTGCGCACCCTGCTGCTCTGCCTGGTGGTGCCGGCCCTGGTCTGGGACCGCGACACCCGCGGGCTGCACGACAAGGCGGTCGGCACGGTCGAGGTCCGCATCTAGGGCGTACGGCCCGGTCCGGCGCGTACGGCCCGGCCGCCGGGCACCCCGTCATCCGGGCAGCCGCCCGGATGACGAAGCCGGCGAACGCTCCCCGGCCGGCGAGCCGGCGACGACCTCGAACGATGAACGGCCCCGCCGCGGACGCTCCGCGGCGGGGCCGTTCATGTCGATGGGGGAGGGGGTCAGCGGACCTGGCCACCCTTGGGCATCCGGGCACCCTTGGGCATCGGGCCCTTGGGGATCGGCGCCTTGGAGAGCAGGTCGCCCAGCGCGCGGAGACGGTCGTTGGTCTCGGTGACCTGGGCGGGCGTGATCGCTCGGGGCAGTCGCATCAGGTGGATCTGCAGCTTCTTGAGCGGAATCTCGCCCTCGCCGGTGCCCACCACGATGTCGTGCACCGGTACGTCGCCGACGACCCGGGCCATCTTCTTCTTCTCGGACGCCAGCAGCTGGCGGACCCGGTTCGGGTTGCCCTCGCCGATCAGCGCGATGCCGGCCCGGCCCACGGCGCGGTAGACCGCGTCCTGGTTGCGGGTGACCGCCACCGGGGTGGAACTCGCGCTCCACCCTCGCTTGATGTTGTTCAGTACCGCCGCCACGGCCCCCGGCTGCCCTTCCATCTGCCCGAACGCGGCGCGTTCGGCCCGGCGCCCGAAGACGATCGCCATGGCCAGGAAGGCCACGATGAAGCCCAGGATGCCCAGATAGACCGGGTGGTCGATTGCGAAGCCGATGGCGAGGAACACGCCGAAGGTCAGCAGGCCGACGCCGGCGATGATCAGGCCGATCTTGGTGTCGACCTTCTTGGTCATGGTGTAAGCCAGGCGGATCTGCTTCAGTCGCCCGGGGTTCTCGGATGTTTCCCTCGCCATAACGCTCATGGTACGTGCCGTGGGTACGGGATAACCAAGCCCGGGTACCCGTTCGCCCCGAACCGTGACCCGGGTGCCCCAGGACGAACGCGCACAGTGGCTGTTCCGGGGTCGTTCCGGACCGAGGGTCCGGGTGGAGGTCCGGGTCGGGGTCAGCGGCGCGCGGACTCCACCGCGGGGCCGCCCGGCAGGGCGTCGCGCTCGCGGTCGGCCGCGTAGCGGCGGTTCTCGCAGACCGCGGCCCAGGCGTTGCGCCGGGCCTGTCGCTGCCCGCCCGCGAGCAGCACACTCTCGGCCAGCCGCAGCGCGGTGCCCATCGACCGGATGCCGACCTGCATGTCGAACAGCTCCTCTTGTGGCGGAAATGATTCGAACGCTTCCATCCTCACCACCCCGTGTTACCAGCCCGTGACCTGCCAGTCAAAGCCCGGTGAACCCGAAGGGGCGGAGCCGAAGCTCCGCCCCTCAGATGGCTCAAACCGAGCGGTGGCCGGCGCGGCCCACGGTCGGCGCGACCCGCGTTCCGGCCGGCCCGCGATCGGTCCGGCCCGCGATCAGACCGCCGTCGCCCGCGCGCGGTGCTCCAGCGCCTGCCGGTACAGCCGCCCGGCGCGGTACGAGGACCGCACCAGCGGGCCGGACATGACCCCGGCGAAGCCGAGCTCCTCGGCCTCCTGCTGCAGCTCGACGAACTCGTGCGGCTTCACCCAGCGCTCCACCGGGTGGTGGCGCAGCGAGGGGCGCAGGTACTGGGTGATGGTGATCAGCTCGCAGCCGGCGCCCACCAGGTCGGCCAGCGCCTGGCTGACCTCCTCGCGGGTCTCACCCATGCCCAGGATCAGGTTGGACTTGGTCACCAGTCCGGCCGCGCGGGCCTGGGTGATGACGTCCAGCGAGCGCTCGTAGCGGAACGCGGGGCGGATCCGCTTGAAGATCCGCGGCACCGTCTCGACGTTGTGGGCCAGCACCTCGGGGCGGGACGAGAAGACCTCGGCCAGCTGCTCCGGCACCGCGTTGAAGTCGGGGATCAGCAGCTCGACGCCGGTGCGGCCGCTCTCGCGGCCGGCGGTCAGCGCGTGCACCTGGCGCACCGTCTCGGCGTACAGCCAGGAGCCGCCGTCCTCCAGGTCGTCGCGGGCGACGCCGGTGATGGTGGCGTAGTTGAGGTCCATGGTCACGATGGACTCGGCGACCCGGCGCGGCTCGTCACGGTCGAAGTCGGCGGGCTTGCCGGTGTCGATCTGACAGAAGTCGCAGCGGCGGGTGCACTGGTCACCGCCGATGAGGAAGGTCGCCTCGCGGTCCTCCCAGCACTCGAAGATGTTGGGGCAGCCGGCCTCCTGGCAGACCGTGTGCAGCCCTTCCTTCTTCACCAGCGACTGGAGGGCGTTGTACTCCGGCCCCATCTTCGCGCGGGTCTTGATCCACTCAGGCTTCCGCTCGATGGGGGTCTCGCTGTTGCGGACCTCCAGGCGGAGCAGCTTCCTGCCGTCGGGTGCGACAGCGGACACGTGCGACTCCTAGAACTAGACGGGGTACCCCCAGGGTACGCCTGTGCTTGTACGGCCTTCGCCGGGCCCGTGGCCCGCAAACGCAGGGCAACGCCGCTACCGGCGGGTAGATTCCCGGGTGGCGCGGTCGTCCCGCGCCCGGGTTCGGACTCAGCGGCCGAGTGCCGGTTCCGGCAGCTCGGCGAACACCTCCGCCAAGCGCTTCTCGACCACGGACAGCGCCTCGCCGACCCCGAAGTCCCGCGCCAGCTCACCGGAGAGCGAGGCCACGCCCGCGTCCCGGATCCCGCACGGCACGATCCGGTCGAACCAGGTCATGTCGGGATTGCAGTTCAGCGCGAAGCCGTGCATCGTCACCCCGCGCGAGACCCGGACGCCGATCGCGGCGAGCTTGCGGTCGTCGCCGCGCTGCCCGGCGTTGGACGGCGCGTACTCGGGGCCGGCCAGGCGCGGGTCGAGGCCCAGCGGCAGGCCCATCCGCAGGGTCAGCTTGCCCATGTCGACCACCTGCGCCGGGTCCACCACCGCGTCGGGGATGGTCGCGCCCAGCACCCAGACCCCGCTGCGGCCCTCGATCCGGGTGGTCTCCACGCCGAATTCGCCGCAGGCCCGGATCAGGGCCTCCTCCAGCCGGCGCACGTAGGCGACGACGTCCATCGGCTCGGGGAGCTTGACGATCGGGTAGCCGACCAGCTGGCCGGGACCGTGCCAGGTGATCTCGCCGCCCCGGTTCACCTCGACCACCGGGGTGCCGTCCAGCGGCAGGTCGGCCGGGTTGGTGCGGCGGCCCATCGTGTACACCGGCGGGTGCTCCAGCAGCAGCACGGTGTCGGGGATCTCGTCCGCGACCCGCAGGGCGTGCAGCCGCTGCTGCTCCTCCCAGGCCTCCTGGTAGGGCACGGCGGCCTCGCCGGTGCCCAGACGCACGAACCGTACGTTCCCGCTCATGCGCCCACCTCGTTGCGCTCTGTGGCCACTGCTGCTCCTTGCCAGGCGTTCGAGACCAACCTCGCCACTGTACGCCCGAGCCGCTTTCGGCCGTTCAGGTGCCCGAGGGTCCCCGCGGGTGCCCGAGCGGGACCGAGCGGGACCGAGCGGGACCGGGGGGCGCGGCGGGCGCGTGCGCCCGGGCCCGGCCGCGGCGGTTCAGGTGCCCGCGAGCAGTTGGAGGCGCAGCGCCAGCTGGAGCTCCAGCGAGCGCTCGGGGTGGTTCCAGTCCCGGCCGAGCAGCACCTCGACCCGGTCCAGCCGCTGCACCACGGTGTTCACGTGGACGTGCAGCTCGTCCTTGGCGCGGGTCAGGCTGCCCCCGCAGTCGAAGTAGGCGCGCAGGGTGCGGACGAGTTCGGTGCCGCGCCGGGCGTCGTAGTCCAGCAGCGGACCGAGCGTCGCGCCGACGAAGCCGTCCACGTCGTGGCCGTCGCCGAGCAGGACGCCCAGGAAGCCGAGGGCGCGGGCCGAGGCGCCGTCCCCGGCCCGGCCGAGCACCCGCAGGGCCCGGACGCAGCGCAGGCCCTCGGCGTACGAGGAGGCCAGCGCGACCGGCCCGGCGGCCGGGCGGCCGACACCCACCGTGACCGGGAACCCGGCCAGCCGGGCGAGCCGCTCGGCGGCCAGTTCGGCCACCTGCTGGGCGACCGCCGCGCCACCCGCCGCGCCCGCGCCACCCGCCGCGGCCCGCGTCGGGCCGGCGGCGCCCGCCGGACCGGTCGCCGAGCCGTCGTCCGGGAGCAGCAGGACCACGGCCTCGCCGTGCTCCGCGCTGATGCCGCGCGAGCCGAACAGGTACCGCCCGGCGGCGCCCGCCAGCCGGGCGCGGTCGGTCGTCGCGCTGCCGGGGGCGCCGGCCGGTTCGGCGACCAGCACCAGGTGCGGGCGGCCGAGGTCCACGCCGAGCCGGCGGCCGCGCGCGGTCAGACCGGCCGGGTCGCGGTCGGCGGCGGTCAGCAGGTCGGCGAGCAGTTCGCCGCGCACCCGGTTCTCGGTCTCGGCCACCGAGCGGCGCAGCAGCAGGAGCAGCGCGGTGACCACACTGGCCCGTTCGAACAGCCGCCGGTCGGCGTCCTCCAGACCGGGCCGACCGCGCAGCACCAGCGTCCCCAGCGGCTCCTGGCCGGCCAGCACGGCGCAGACCCAGTCCTCGCCGTGCCGCACCGAGCGGCCCTCGGCCCGGGAGGCGGCGACCGCCTCGGCCAGCCCCTCGGCGGGCCCTGCCCGGCCGGCCAGCGGGTCGCCCTCGGAGTCCAGTACGGCTATCTCGCCGCCCAGCAGGGCGGCCACCGCGGCGGCGACGTCCGGTACCTCGGCGCCGCGCAGGACGAGGTCGGTGAGCCGGTCGTGGCCCTGTTCGGCCCGCTGGACTGCGGCGGAGTGGGCCCGGATCAGCTCGTTGGCGCTGTTCAGCTCGGCCAGCGCGGCCCGGGTGCCGGCCAGCGACCCGGCGGTGTCCAGCGCGATCGCGGCGTGCGCGGCCAGCGAGCAGAGCAGCGCGACCTCGTCGGGGGAGAAGGCGCGCGGGGAGCGGTCGGCGGCGAACAGCACCCCGATCACCCGGCCGCCGAGCAGCAGCGGCACCCCGATGATCGCGACCAGGCCCTCGTCCAGGACGCCCGCGTCGATCGTGCCGGTGTGGTGGAACCGTTCGTCGGTGCGGTAGTCGGGGGTGGCGTACGGGCGGGCGGTCTGGGCGACCAGGCCGCCGAGGCCGTCGCCCAGGCTCAGCCGCAGGGTCTGGAAGAGCACCGAGACCGAGCCGTCGGTGACCCGCATGTAGGTGTCGCCGGCGGCCTCGTCCGGGAGCGTCAGATAGGCGGTGTCGGTGCCGAGCAGCAGCCGGGCCCGGCGGACGATCGCCTGCAGCACGGTGTCCAGGTCCCGGGAGGCGGCGAGGTCGCCGGCGGTGTCGAAGAGCGCGGTCAGTTCGGCCTCGCGGCGCCGGTGCTGACGCAGGGTCCGGTGCACCCGCAGTGCCTGCCAGGTGGCGTCGTCGATCTCGCTCAGCACGGCGGCCGGTGCCCCGCGGCGGCGCGCGTCGGCCAGGACGTCGGCGAAGTCCTCGGTGGCCGCGCCGGAGGCGAGGAGGTCGAGCAGCCGTCGCAGCGCCGGTGCCGCGCCGGTCTCGGGACAGGGGTCGTTCACGGTACGGCCGCCAATCGGCAGTGGGTCTCCGGCCCCCGGGGCACCAAGGACGGGAGCGCGATCCTAGCGGCTCGGCCCCGGCGGGCGCGGGTGGCCGGCGTTCCCCGGGGGACGGGCGCCGGCCACCGGTTCGTCAGGCCCTCGCGGCCTTGGTGACCACGGTGTCCTGCGGCGCGTCCGCCGCCGGGGCCGCCGCCGGGGCCGCCGCCGGGGCCGCCGCCGGGGCCGCCGCCGGAGCCGCCGCCGGAACGGCCCCGGACGCGGCCCCGGATCCGGTTTCGGCTCCGGCCCCCGATTCGGCTCCGGGCTCGGTCAGGTCCCGGCCGCGGGTCTCCCGGGCGCAGAGCACCGCGAGGACGGTGATCACCGCGGCGACGGCCACGTACACGGCGATCGGCGTCGAGCTGCCGTAGTCCTTGAGCAGCGCCGTCGCGATCAGCGGCGCCGGCGCGCCGGCCGCCACCGAGGCGAACTGGGCGCCGATGGAGGCCCCCGAGTACCGCATCCGGGTCGCGAACATCTCGGAGAAGAAGGCCGCCTGCGGCGCGTACATCGCGCTGTGGAAGACCAGCCCGACGGTCACCGCCAGCAGCAGCGAGCCGAACGACCTGGTGTCCACCAGCCCGAAGAAGACGAACGCCCAGACCCCGACGCCGACCGCGCCCACCAGGTACACCGGTTTGCGCCCGACCCGGTCGGAGAGCGCCCCGAACACCGGGATCAGCGCGAACTGGATCGCGGAGGCGATCAGCACCGCGTTCAGCGCGGTCTGCTTCGGCAGGTGCACCTGGGTCACCGCGTACGCCAGCACAAAGGTGGTCATCACGTAGTACGAGATGTTCTCCGCCATCCGGGCGCCCATCGCCACCAGCACCTCCCGCCAGTGGTGCTTCAGCACCGCCACCAGCGGGGGCTGCTCCACCGCCCGGCCCGCCTCCTTGCGGGCCTCGGCGGCGGCCAGCGCCTGCTGGAACAGCGGGGACTCGTCCACCGCCAGCCGGATCCACATCCCGACCGCCACCAGCACCGCCGACAGCAGGAACGGCACCCGCCAGCCCCAGGACAGGAAGGTGGCGTCCGACTGCACGGTGGTCAGCAGCGACAGCACGCCCGCCGCCAGCAGGTTGCCCGCGGGGGCGCCGCCCTGCGGCCAGGAGGCCCAGAACCCGCGCCGCCGCGCGTCCCCGTGCTCGGAGACCAGCAGCACCGCGCCGCCCCACTCGCCGCCGAGCGCGAAGCCCTGCACCAGCCGCAGCACGGTCAGCAGCACCGGTGCGGTGGCGCCGATCTGGTGGTACGTCGGGAGCAGGCCGATCAGCGTGGTCGAGCCGCCCATCAGCAGCAGGCTCACCACCAGCAGCTTCTTGCGGCCGACCCGGTCGCCGAAGTGCCCGAACACCAGCGCGCCGAGCGGCCGGGCGGCGAAGCCGATCGCATAGGTGAGGAAGGCGAGCAGCGTCCCGGTCAGCGGATCGCTGGCGGGGAAGAACACCTTGCCGAAGACGAGCGCGGCAGCCGTGCCGTACAGGAAGTAGTCGTACCACTCGATGGTGGTGCCGATGAGACTGGCGCCGACCACCTTCCACAGGGGGGAGCCTGGTCTCGCGACGGCGGGGGAACTGGCCATGGGTGGGGTCACCTCGAAGGGGGGAGTGTGGTGAGAGGGCATCAGCGGGCCGTCCAGCCGCCGTCGACGGGGAGGCTGGCGCCGGTGATGTAGGAGGCGTGCGCGCAGCAGAGCCAGACGGCCAGCTGCGCCACCTCCTCGGGTTCGATCAGCCGCTTGACGGCGGTGCGGTCGAGCATGATCTGCTCCACCACCTCGTCCTCGCGGATGCCGTGCGCCAGCGCCTGGTCGGCGATCTGCCGCTCCACCAGCGGGGTGCGGACGTATCCCGGGTTGATGCAGTTGCTGGTGACGCCGTACGGCGCGCCTTCCAGCGCGACCGTCTTGCTCAACCCCTCCAGCGCGTGCTTCGCCGTCACGTAGGCCGACTTGAAGGCGCTGGCCCGCAGGCCGTGGACGGAGGAGATGTTGACCACCCGCCCCCAGTCCTGCGCGTACATGTGCGGCAGGGTGCGGCGCAGGATGCGGAACGGGGCCTCGACCATCACCCGCTGGATCTGGGTGAAGCGGTCGAGCGGGAACTCGTGGACGGGCGCGACGTGCTGGAGGCCGGCGTTGTTGACCACGATGTCGGCGTCGTGCGGCAGCGCCTCCACCGCCTCCGGGTCGGCGAGGTCGGCGACGTGGGCCACGCCGCCGATCCGGTCGGCGACCTCCCGGGCCGGGGCGGCCGCGAGGTCGACGACGTAGACCCGGGCGCCGGCCTCGGCGAAGGCCTCGGCGCAGGCCCGGCCGATGCCCGAGGCGGCCCCGGTGACCAGGGCCGTGCGGCCGTCGAGCGGGCGGGCTGAAGTGGTGTCCATGGCCGAGAACGCTAGGAATCCGGCGGCCCCGATCCCATGTGGTGGGGCACCACAGTGACCGGGTCCGCTGTGGTGGTCACGGCTACGGCGGTCGATCGGCGGTTCGGCCGCCCCAGGCCAAACCCGTGCTGTCCGGGCTTCCCCACAATGGGCGCCGATGCTTCACCCGTTCGGAGGATTGCTCGGTCAGAACCGCCCATAGCGCCCGAATGCTCGCTACATTCACGCCGATTCCCGACAGGGGGCGCCGCCACAGGCAGCCGAAGTGCTGGTGGAGCCGGTGCGGCGTCCGAGAGGTGTTGACTGACTATGCCCCAACGGCCTGCAACCGACAGCCCGGCGTACGGACCGCTCGACCCGCTCGACCAGCACCGGGGCCCGGTCGGCCGGGCCCTTCCGGACGCCCCCGACGCCCCGGCCGCCGACGAACCGCGGCTGCCCGCGCAGGTCACGACCGCACGGCAGCGCAGCGCCCCGGCGCCCTCGGACGCGCCGGTCGCGCCCGCGCCGCCCCCGGCGCCCGCCCATGCCGGTCCGGCCCCGCAGAACGGCCAGCTGGCCGCCCTGATCGAGGAGGCCGGCTTCTCGCACGCCGGCCTGGCCCGCCGGGTGGACCAGCTCGGTCTGGAGCACGGTCTGGACCTGCGGTACGACAAGACCTCCGTGACCCGTTGGCTCCGCGGCCAGCAGCCGCGCGGCGCCACCCCGGCGCTGATCGCCGAGGTGTTCACCCGCCGGCTGGGCCGTCGCCTCACCGCCCAGGACCTCGGTCTGGACGCCTGCGCCCCGGTCTACGCCGGTCTGGAGTTCGCCGAGACACCGCAGGAGGCGGTGGACATCGTGGCGAGCATGTGGCGCAAGGACAACGGCCCGCAGTCCGAGCTGCGCCGGATCGCCTTCACCCCGGCCGGTCTGGTCGTCCCCAGCCGGGACTGGCTGATCGGCCGCACCGACGAGCGGGTCGCCCGGGACGGCTCCACCCTGCCCCGGCCCGACACCGCCGCGGCGGCGGCGCCCGGCGGGTCGGCCGCGCCCGGAGCGACCGCCGCACCCACGGCGCGCGGTACGGCGCCCGGCGCGCCCGGCGCGCCCGCCGGGCCCTCCGCGCAGTCCGCCCGGAGCGCCGCCGGTACGGCGGCCTCCTCGGCCCCCGCCGCCGCCTCGTCCGGCGCGGTCCCGTCCGGCGCGGCCGGTGCGCTCGGCCGGGTGCCGACCCAGAGCCGCCGTCCGCCCGTCGCCGTCGAGCCGCCGTACACCGACCCGGCCCGCGAGCCGAGGCCGGCGCTGCGGGTCGGCCGGGGCGACATCGCCGCCATCCGCGCGGTCGGAGACCTCTTCCGCGCGCTGGACCACGCCTACGGCGGCGGCCACGCCCGCCAGGCGCTGGTCCGCTACCTGGAGAGCGAGGCCGAGCCGATGCTGCGCGGCCGCTACGGCGAGCAGATCGGGCGGGCGCTCTTCGGCGCCGTCGCCGACCTGACCAGGCTGGCGGGCTGGACGTCCTTCGACATCGCCGCCCACGGCCTGGCCCAGCGCTACTTCGTTCAGGCGCTGCGGCTCTCCCAGGCGGCGGGGGACCGCGCGCTCGGAGGCTACATCCTGGTGACGATGAGCCAGCAGGCCGTGCACCTCGGCCACGGCCGGGAGGCGGTCCAGCTGGCCCGGGTCGCCCAGCAGGGCGTGGGCACCGCCGTACCGCCCACCGTGCAGTCGCTGCTGCACGCCGCCGAGGCGCGCGGGCACGGACTGCTCGGGGACGTGCGCTCCTGCACCACCGCGCTGGTGCGCTCCGAGCGGGCCCTGGCCGGGGCCCGG
This sequence comes from Kitasatospora sp. NPDC059327, assembly GCF_042752535.1. Taxonomy (NCBI): domain Bacteria; kingdom Bacillati; phylum Actinomycetota; class Actinomycetes; order Kitasatosporales; family Streptomycetaceae; genus Kitasatospora; species Kitasatospora sp. NPDC059327. Next base: position 51,921 of record NZ_JBHYYB010000056.1, read on the forward strand.
GCCGGCGACGAACTGCCCTCCTGGGCACGGTACTTCGACGAGGCACAGCTCTCCGACGAGTTCGCCCACTGCTACCGGGACCTCCAGCAGTGGCGGACGTCGGCCCAGCACGCCGAGAAGTCGCTGCGGCTGCGCTCACCCGCCTACGCCCGCAGCCGGATCTTCTGCCGGATGGTGCTGGCCACCGCCCGGCTCGGCATGGGGGACTTGGACGAGGCCTGCACCATGGCCACCGACGCGCTGCGGGCGGCCGGAGAGATGCGGTCGGCCCGTTCGCTGGAGTACGTCCGGGACTTCCACCGCCGGCTCACCCCCTACCGGGGCAGCCCGGTGGCCCGCGCCTTCGAGGAGACGGCGCGCCAGGCGGGGGTGATCTGACGGCGGGGCCCGCCGCGGTTACCAGCTCTCGGCGTTGACGCGCTGCCGGTCGCCCTCGGCGGCCGGCGGGCGGACGGTCCCGCGCAGCCGCTGGGCCACCAGCGGGAAGGCGAGGACGGAGAGCATGCCGGCGCCGACCAGCGCGGCCGCGGTGGAGGACGGCAGGTGCCCGGCGTCCACCTCGATGGTGGTGATGACCACGACCAGCGGCAGCGCGGTCGCGCCGAACAGGCCGAGCGCGGCCCGGTCGCGCCGGCCGAGTCCGAGCGGGGCCAGGAGGGCGGCCGGCAGTCCCCGCACGACCAGGAGCAGCAGCAGGAAGACGGGGACGAGCAGCAGGGTGCCCGGATCCCGGAGCAGTGCCTCCAGGTCGAACTTCATCCCGCTGACCACGAAGAACACCGGGACGAGGAAGCCGAAGCCGATTCCCTCCAGCTTGGCCTCGATGACCTCCTCCTCGGCCTCGGGCACGTCGGCGAGCAGCAGGTGGGAGACGATCCCGGCGGTGAAGGCGCCGAGCAGCATGTCCAGATCGAGCCAGATCGCGGCGGACACCATCGCGGCGAGCACCAGGACCACCGTGCGGATCGCGAACTGGCCGGAGGTGCGCAGGGTCCGCCGGATCAGCCGGGTCATCCAGTCCGGCCGGGGCCGGCGGGCGTAGCCGACGGCGGCCGCCGTGATCGCCGCGAAGGTGCCCAGGATCACGGCGGTCCGGACCGGGCTGTTGCCGCTGAGCAGGATCGCGATCGCGATGATCGGCCCGAACTCGCCGACCGCGCCGGTGGCCATCACCAGCGAGCCGAACGGGGTCGGCAGCTCCCCGGAGTCCCGCAGGATCGGCAGGATGGTGCCGAGCGCGGTGGTGGTGAGCGCGAGCCCGGCGAAGGCGCCGTTCAGCGGGTCCCGGTTGACCATCGCGCCCACGCCGAGCGCTACCACCAGGGACACCAGCCACGCGGCGCCCGCCCGTTTCAGCGGGCCGCCGCGCAGCTTGGCGAAGTCGATCTCGTAACCGGCCAGGAACATCAGCATCGCCAGGCCGAACTCGGAGAGCGCGTCGACCAGGCCGCTGACCTGGGCCCAGTTCAGGACGTCGGGTCCGATCAGCACGCCGAGCACGATCTCGAACACCACCGTGGGGACGGCGATCCACCGCAGCAGCCGGTCGGCGAGCAGCGGCGCGGCCACGGCGGCGACCGGGATCAGGACCAGGGCGAGCGGGTCGACCGTGCAGTCGGCGCTCACCGGGCGACGGGTCGATGGCTCTGGACGGAAAGCATCCGATTAGCGGTCATATCGGCATACTGGCACGTTGCAGTGTGCCGCCTCGGCAGCCCGCCGGTCGCGTGTTACGCAGCCGCTTCCGACTCCCGGGCGACGACCGGCAGTCCGAGGTCGCGCACGACCGCCTCCGCCGCCCGCCGCCCCGAGACCAGCGCGCCCTGGGCGCTGCTGGTGTCCCGGTGGTCGCCGCAGACGTACAGCCCGGCCAGCAGCCGCACCGGGCGCCGGTTGTTGTGCGGCGGCGGCATGGCGGGCACCGCGTCCGGGACGTGGCGCACGCTCAGGAACTGCCACCCCTTGGTCGGGGCGCCGTACAGCTCCGCCAGTCGTGCGCGGACGGCGGGCTCCAGCGCGGCGGGCCCGCCGGAGTCGAAGGAGCGCCGCCCCAGTACCGTCGTGGCGACCAGCGCCTGTCCGGCCGGGGCGTACGAGGAGTGCAGCTCGCTGAGCACCAGGGAGTGCGAGACCAGCGGCGGGTGTCCGTTCGGCCGGTCGCCGTCCAGCAGCAGCACGGCCTCGCCGATGGGCGCCCGGTCGGTCGCGTGGTAGAAGGTCGTGACGGGGTGGAAGTCCGGCAGTCGCAGTCCGGGCAGCAGGCCGGCGGCGGAGCGCGCGTCGGTCGCCACCACGACGGCCTGGGCCCCGATCCGGCCGTGTCCGGCGGTCTCCACGCCGTCGGCCGCGATCGAGGTGACCCGCACGCCGGTCCGCAGGGTGCCGACCGGCAGGGCGGCGGCCACCTGGGCCGGCACGGCCGCGAGCCCGTCGGCGGGCAGACAGAGCCGGCCGCGCGCGTAGCAGCGCAGCACCAGGTCGGCGATCCGGCTGCTGGTGCCCAGGGCCGGGTCGCTGAGCAGGGCGCCGAGCAGCGGCCGCAGGAAGCCGTCGACGGTGCGCGGTGCGAGGCCGCGTTCGCCGAGCGCGCGGGCGGTGGTGGTCTCCGGCCGGGACTGCAGCCGGCCGGCCGGGGTGGCGGCGAGCCGGCCGAGCCAGTTGCCCAGTCGGGCCTTGTCCAGCGGACTGCCGAGCGGCGCCCGCGAGGCCGCCTGCCGGGCGGCGGTCACCTGCGGGTCCCCGGCGCGGTACCGGCGACCGCCGCTGTGCACGAGCACGCCGGGCGCGAGCGGCCGCAGACCGAGCCGGTCCAGGTCGAGGGCACGGTTCAGTTCGGGGTACGCGGTGTTCAACAGCTGGCTGCCGTGGTCGAGCCGGAACCCGTCCAGTTCGCGGGTGGCCATCCGGCCGCCGATCCGGCCCGAGGCCTCCAGGACCTGGACGGTCAGGCCGCGGCCGGTGAGCGCGCGGGCGGCGGCCAGGCCCGCGAGTCCGGCGCCCACCACGACGACGTCCGGATCGGACTGTCGGCGGGTGCGGCGAGTGAAGTCGTATGTGGGCACTGGCGTGCTCCCTCCCTGGTCCCGGAGCTTCGGCCGACGCAGGCAGCGGGGTGCCGGGACACGGTCCGACGGTGTGATGCCCAGTCAGTGCGAGCGTCAGACAAGCACACCGGGCCCGATCCGGGCCCCGGAGACGGTTCGACAGCGTGCGGTGCGGATGTGGTCACGCACGGTGTGCGCAACCGGCCGCCTTCCGGGTCGGCGGGCGCGTACGGTCACCAGGGGCGTGCGGCGCGCCCGTTGCGTGCTCCCGTGCGCCCCCTGCCGGAGCCCCGCCCGGCTCCGCTCGGCATATGCCTCCGGCCAGCGCGAATGCCGTAGCGGGCGTACGCGGGACCGCCGGGGCGGGGTGCCGCACCGGGAGCAGCCGGCCTACCGCACCCGCCCGCCCGGCGCGCACCCCCGCCGCCCCGGTCCCGGGGTGCCGGCGCCGCCGGCCCCGGCGCAGGGCCGCCCCGCCGCTACCGGGCCGCCCGCGCCGCCACAGGGCCCGCCCCACCGCTACAGGGCCGCCCGCACCGCCGAGTCCACCTCCGGGTGGGTGAAGCGGAAGCCGGCCTCCAGCAGCCGCCGCGGCACCACCCGGTGACTGCCGACCACCTCGACCGCCAGCTCGCCCAGCACCGCGGTGAGCACCGCCTCCGGCACCGGGAACGGCGTCGGCCGCTTCAGCACCCGGCCGAGCGCCGCCGTCAGCTCGGCGTTGGTGACCGGCTCCGGCGCGCTGAGGTTGAACGCGCCGCTCAGGTCCTCCCGGTCGAGCAGGAACCGCAGCGCCGCGACCTCGTCGGCCAGGGAGATGAAGCTCCAGTACTGCCGCCCGTCGCCGAGCCGACCGCCGAGCCCGAGGCGGAACAGCGGGAAGAGCCGGCCGCCGGCCCCGCCGGCGGCGGAGAGCACCAGTCCGGTTCGCGGGTGGACCACCCGGATCCCGGCCCGCTCGGCGGGCCGGGCGGCGGCCTCCCACTCGACGCAGACCTCGGCCAGGAAGTCGTCCCCGGCGGGGGAGTCCTCGTCGATCACCGCGTCCCCGGTCTGCCCGTAGAAGCCGACCGCCGAGGCGCTGACGAAGACCTTCGGCGGCTCCTTGAGCTCCGCCAGTGCCACGGCCAGCGTCTCGGTGCCGAGGACCCGGCTCTCCCGGATCTCCCGCTTGTACGCGTCCGTCCACCGGCGGTCGCCGACCCCGGCGCCCGCCAGGTGCACCACCGCCTCGACGCCCGCCAGTCCGGCCCGGTCGACCTGTCCCAGCAGCGGATTCCAGCCGATCGCCGTCGTCCCGTCCGGACGCGGCCCGGTTCTGGAGCGGTGCCGGACCAGCCGGACCACCTCGTGGCCGTCGGCGAGCAGCGAGCGGACGAGTGTCGAGCCGATCAATCCCGTGGATCCTGTGACCGCGATGCGCATGGGGTCATCCTGGCACCTCCCGGTGCCGGGAATTCCGTGTACGCCCCGGGCGCCGCTGATTAGCATGGCGCGCATGCACGACGAAGATCTGATCATCCGTCCCGCGCAGGACGAGGACGAGAAGGAGCTCGCCGAGCTCAACCGGGCCGCCTGGTCCTGGCAGAGCGAGGTCGCCCCGCGGCCGGCCGAGGACGCCGGGGTGTTCGACGAGCGCCACTCCCCGGACCAGTTCCTGGTGGCGCTGCTCGGCGGGCGGATCGTCGGCTACATCCGGGTGGTGCCGCCCACTCCGCTCGCCAGCAACCGCCATGTGCGGCAGATCCAGGGCCTGGCGGTCTCCGCCGCGGCCCGCGGCCGGGGCATCGGCCGGGCGCTGGTGGAGGCGGGCTGCGTGGCTGCCCGGGAGCAGGGCGCGCGCCGGATCACCCTGCGCGTGCTGGGGCACAACTCCCCGGCCCGCCGCCTCTACGAGGCCTGCGGCTTCGTGGTCGAGGGATCGCTCGCCGAGGAGTTCCTGATCGACGGCCGGTACGTGGACGACATCTGGATGGCCCGCTCGCTGGCGGTCTGAGCCTGCCCCGTCCGCCCGCGTCGCGCCTCACGCGCCACGGCACCCGTCACCCGCCGCCCCCGTGCGCAGGTTGCTGACGTGGCGTCAGATCGGGTGCGAGGGTGGTGCAGACTCGTGACAGAACCAACCGGTCTGGAGCGGCGCCGCGCCGGGTACCGTACGGCCGTGAGCAACTCGACGCCTCCCGGGTGGTACCCGGTACCGGGTGCGGACGGCACGGCCGGTCATGAGCGCTGGTGGGACGGCACCGCCTGGACCAGTGACGTCCGCCCCGTCCAGGCGGGCGGCGGCGGGCTCGCCGACGCCCCGACCCAGGTCTCCTGGCAGACCACGACACCGCCGGCCCCCGCCTCCCCGCCGCCCTCCTACGGCTACGGCGCCCCGCAGCAGCCCGCGCCCGGCTACGGCGCCCCGCAGCAGCCCGCGCCCGGCTACGGCTACCCGACGCAGGGCCAGCAGGGCTACGGCTATCCGCAGGGCGGCTACCCGCCACCGCCCCCGCAGTCCGGCCGGATGAAGCCGGGCGTGGTCGTCGCGATCGTGGCCGGCGTGCTGGCCGTGGTCGGCGTGGTGGCCGCGATCGCCCTCAACAGCGGCGGCGATCCCAAGGCCGACCCGCCACCCGTGCCGACGGTCACCGTCACCGACACCCCCAGCCCGACGCCGACCCCCCGTCCGACCACGCGCACCCCGACCCCCACCCCGGTGCCCAGCCTGCCGCCGGTGCCGGTGGTCAAGGACACCGCCACCGACGCCCAGCACGCCATCACGGTGCCGATCTTCCAGGGCTGGGACTCCCAGACCGACACCACGCACTCGACGGTCTTCCTGGGCAACGGCCGGTACACCTGCCCCAGCGGCGGCTCCTGCATCAGGGGGCAGTTCTCGGTGGAGAAGGACACCATCGCGGGGTCCTCCGCCCGCGCGGCGGCCGAGGCGGCGATGCCGGCCTACGCGGCGGCGATCTTCACCGGGATCACCTCGCACACCGATGCCGGCTCGGCGAGCACCACGGTGGCGGGTGTCTCCGGCTACGCGGTGCGGTGGCACATCACCACCTCGGACGGCACCAAGGGCTACATCCTGCTGGCGGCCGTCCCCGCGAAGGGCGGCGGCTACGTGGCCTTCGAGGGCGGGGTGGACGACGCCGCGGGCGCGCCCGACCCGACCGTGCTCGACCAGATCCTCAAGGGCATCAAGCAGGACGGCAGCGCCTCCGGCTCCGGGACCTGAGCCACCCGCTCGCACGGTGGCCGGCCCGGTCCCCGGGTGCCCGAGCCGCCGGTCGGTCAGTCCCCGTAGCGCTCCCAGAGCTTGGGGAACCGTTTCGCCATGGCGTCCGGGTCGTCGAAGTCCAGGGCGGCACCGGACGCCCGCGCGGGCTGCCGCTCGCCCACCTCGGGCAGCGGCAGTCCGGTCAGCTGCTCGTACGCCTCGTCGGCCGCGTAGCCCAGGTCCTCGGCCTCGCCGTCCTCCTCCTCGTCGAACTCGGGGAGCAGGTCGGCCAGGTCGTCCGGCTCGTGCAGCCCGCCCTCGAACACCTCCCGCCCCTGGCCGATCAGCCAGCAGCGGAAGTAGTCGAAGGAGTCCTCGGAGGCGCCGTCCAGCAACAGGTAGGCCGCGCCCCACAGGTCGGTGCGGTAGGCGCGCTGGAACCGGGCCTCGAAGAGCCGGGCGAAGTCGATGACGTCGTCCGGCGTCAGTTGGACGAGCCGTTCCACCAGCCGTTCCGCCTGCTCGTCCGGGTCGCCCTCGGCGTCCTCCCGGGTGTCGTCGATGATCTGCCAGAAGTCGGTCTCGTCCATCACCGCTCAAGCATCCCTGTTCGCCCGCGCGATCGCATGCGATGGGCCCGGCGAAACGCGGGCGGCGTCGGGCCCGTCACCCGGGCCCGCGGGGCCGGGTGACGGGGGAGGAGAACGCGGAGCCCCGCGCCGTCCTGGGACGACGCGGGGCTCCGTTGTGCCGTGGGCTGCCTTGCGGCCGCTTCCCTACAGGCCGAGCTCGACCTCGAACTCGCCGGCCTCCAGGATCTCCTTGACGGCCACCAGGTAGCGGGCGGCGTCGGCGCCGTCCACCAGGCGGTGGTCGTAGGAGAGCGACAGGTAGGTCATGTCACGGATGCCGATGGCGGTGCCGCCGTCGGCCTCGATGACGACGGGGCGCTTGACGGTCGCGCCGATGCCCAGGATGCCGACCTGGTTCGGCGGGACGATCACGGTGTCGAACAGCGCACCGCGCGAACCGGTGTTGCTGATGGTGAAGGTGGCGCCGGACAGCTCGTCCGGGGTGATCTTGTTGCCGCGCACCTTGCTGGCCAGCTCCGCGGTCTTCTTGGAGATGCCGGCGATGTTGAGGTCGCCCGCACCCTTGATGACCGGGGTCATCAGACCCTTCTCGGAGTCCACCGCGATACCGATGTTCTCGGTGTCGAAGTAGGTGATGGTGCCCTCGGCCTCGTTGATCCGGGCGTTGACGACCGGGTTGGTCTTCAGCGCCTGGGCCGCGGCCTTGACGAAGAACGGCATCGGGGACAGCTTGACGCCCTCGCGGGCGAGGAAGCCGTCCTTGGCCTTGTTGCGCAGCGACATGATCTTGGTGACGTCCACCTCGACCACGCTGGTCAGCTGGGCCTGCTCGTGCAGGGCCTTCAGCATGTTGTCGCCGATGACCTTGCGCATGCGGGTCATCTTGACCGTCTGACCGCGCAGCGGGGACGGCGCGGCGGCGGCCTTCGGCGCGGCGGCCGGGGCGGCGGCGACGGGGGCCGGAACGACCTTCGCGGCCTCGGCGGCGGCGATGACGTCCTGCTTGCGGATGCGACCGCCGACACCGGTGCCGGTGACGGAGGCCAGGGCGACACCCTGCTCGGCGGCGAGCTTGCGCACCAGCGGGGTGACGTAGGCGTCACCGCTGTCGGTGGCCGGCGCGGCGGCGACGGGGGCCGGGGCGGCGACCGGAGCGGCCGGGGCCACCGGAGCCGGAGCGGCGACCGGGGCCGGGGCAGCGACCGGGGCCGGCGCGGCCACGGGCGCCGGCGCGGCGACCGGAGCCGGGGCG
>NZ_JBHYYB010000057.1:0-39937 GCF_042752535.1 Kitasatospora sp. NPDC059327
CCCGGGCGCCCCGGACGCTGACCTCGTTGGCCTCGGGGACGCGGCCGGGGGCGCCCGCGGACCGCCCGACGTCGGTCGGTCCGCGGGAGCCCGTTCGGCAGGGTCACCCCGGGGGATCCCGGTCACCCGGGAGCGGAGTCACTCCTGGGGCGGGGTCACTCCTGGGGTGGGGTCACTCCGGAGCTCACTTCAACCCCGTGTCGAGCGCCGTGATGAGGGCGCCGTTCGGGGTGTCGCCGGTCATCTCCCAGATCATGGCGCCGAGCAGGTTCTTCGACTTCAGGTAGGTCGTCTTCTGGCCGATCGACCAGGCGTCGTCGAAGGTCCACCACTGTCCGCCCGCGCCGGTGTAGCCGTACGTGGCGATGGACTGGGTGTCGTGGTGGACGGTGAGGTTGGGGAAGGTGGTGATCAGGTTGTTGTACCCGCGGGTGCCGGCCTCCTCGGCGAACTGGCCGGGTGCCGCGCCGGTCGCGCTCTGCCACTCGCCCGCTGCGCCGCCGTCCGCCACGCCCTGCCAGCCGCGCCCGTAGAACGGGAAGCCGATGGTGAGCTTGCGCGGATTGACCCCGGCGGAGAGGTAGGCCTGGACCGCCGCGTCCACGCTGAAGTGGAACGGGTACGGGTCCTGGGCGTCGGCGTACAGGTTGGCCTGGTGGCCGGCCCGGTTGGGCTCCCAGGAGTTGTCGCTGCCGGCGCCGTGGAAGTCGTAGCCCTGGACGTTGGCGATGTCCAGGTAGGTGAAGATCTTCGACAGGTCCCAGCCCTGGTTGATCTTGACCGGGTCGGCCGGGGTGAAGGCGGTCAGCAGCTTGTGGGAGCCGCCGAGCGCGTCGAGCTGCTTGCGGAACTCGGCGAGCAGCAGGGTCAGGTTGTCCTTGTCGTTGGCGCTGTAGTGGTTCCCGGCGTGGCCGTCGGCCGAGCCGGGCCACTCCCAGTCGAGGTCGATGCCGTCGAAGATCCCGGCCGCCACGCCGTCACCGCCGGCGCCGTTGTAGAGCGGCAGATTGCCCTTGATCCACACGTCGAGGCAGGACTTGACCAACTTCTGCCGGGAGGCGTCGGTCGCCGCCGCGTCCGAGAAGTACTTGGAGTACGTCCAGCCGCCGAGCGAGACGACCACCTTGAGGTTCGGGTACTTGGCCTTGAGCTTCTTCAACTGGTTGAGGTTGCCGCGCAGTTTGCCCCAGCCGTCGTCGGCCACGCCGTCCACGGACTGCGCCGCGCTCATCGGGCGGGCGTAGTCGGCGTCGGCGTCACCCGCGCCGGTGCCCTGGTCCGGGTCCTGCGGGTTCGCCGTGGTGCCCTTGGTGACCCCCGCCAGGCAGGTCAGGTTGACCGGGTCGATGTTCTCGAAGGCGTAGTTGATGACGTCGAGCTTGGCCGCGCTGCCCGAGGTGTCGAGGTTCTTGACGAAGTACTGGCGGCCGTAGATGCCCCACTGGGTGAAGTAGCCGACCCGGGCGTACTTGCCGGCCCCGACCAGGTCCGCGGTGGTGACGGCGAGCGGCGCGGAGGCGGGCGAGGCGTTGTCGGCGCCGTCCCGGGCCTTCACCGTGAAGGTGTAACCCGTCGACGGCGAAAGCCCGTTGACGTTGGCGGTCAGGGTGGATCCGGTCACCGTCCGTACCAGCGCGGTGCCCTGGTAGACGTCGTAGGCGGCCACCCGCAGATTGTCGGTGGCGGCGTTCCAGGCCAGCGTCACATCGGAGGAGTTCACCGCCGTGGCCCGCAGGTTGGTGGGCGCGGTGGGCGGGACGGGGTCGGTCGCCGGATCGAAGGTGGCGGCCGTGACGGGCGCGCTCAGCGGTCCGGTGTTGCCCCGGGTGTCCTTGGCACGCACGGTCAGGGTGTACGAGGTGGCCGGGGTGAGCCCGGTGACCACGGTGTCGGTGGTGGTGCTCGTGGCCAGCACGACGGCGCCGTTCAGCACCTCGTAGGAGGCGACCGGGAAGTCCCCGCCGGTGGCGGCCGGCCACTTCAGCGCGAGGCTGTGCGCGGTCGACTCGGTGACCGCCGGGGTGCCGGGCGCGGACGGCAGGACGTCCGAACTCCCGTCGCACTTGTCCCCGTTGATCCGGCAGCCGGTCGGCGTGCTGATCGGACCGTTGGCGACGAACCAGAAGCTGTACGGCTCGGTGGTGCCGTGCGCGGGGACGCTCGCGTTGTAGAAGGCGTTGGTGGCGGTGACATGGCGGCCGGTGGTGGTCGCGGTGCCGTTGTAGCTGCTCTGGATGGTCACGCCGGCCGGCAGGTCGAACTCCAGCGTCCAGCCGGACACGGCGGCGGCGTTGTCGTTGCGGACGATGTAGGTGCCCTTCCACCAGGAGCCGTTGTCGGCGGTGGTGAAGGTGGCGGTCAGCTTGCCGGCCGCGTTCGCCGGGGTGGCCAGCGCGGTGAGCGCGGCCAGCGGGAGGAGCAGGGCGGAGAGCAGCGTCAGCAGTCTGCTGCGCGCTCGCGGGCGTCGGGCCCGGGGTCGAGCGGACATGGTTCTCCCTGTGACTGTGGGGGTTGAACAGGGTGACGTAGAACCGTACGGGTGGTGCGTGGTCCACGGTGCGTGGTCCATGGCGCCTGACCTGCGGTGCGTGACCGGTGCTGCCGTGGCCGGTGGTGCGTGGCCTGTGCCGCCGCGGCCTGTGGTGCGTGGCCGATCGGTGCCCGTGCCGTGGGGGGACGGGGCCATGGGCACTGTAGGAGGACTGGACCAATGCGTCAACAGGTCTGTACCAATTGGGAGTTGACGCGGGGATGGCGAAGGGGCGCTACGCCCGGCGCGGGTGGCCGGTCAGCTCGTCGCCGAGCGGGCTGCGGCGGTAGAGCACCGAGCGGCCGTGCCGGGCCCGGGTGACCAGGCCGGTCCGGTGCAGCACCGCCAGGTGCTGGCTGACGGCGCCCGGCGTGACACCCAGGTGGTAGGCCAGCTCGGTGGTGGAGGCCGGATCGGTGAGCAGCCCCAGCAGCCGGGCCTTCGGCGCGCCCAGCAGCAGCTCCAGTGCGCGCGCGGTGACCGGTGCGGCCGGCCGGGCCAGCCCCGCCCGGCCGCGCGCCGGGTAACTGATCTGCGGCGGACGGTCGTGGCTGATCATCGTGATCGCGCCCCGGGCGAAGAACGTCGGGACCAGGACCAACCCGCGCCCGTCCACGGTGATCTCGCCGTCCCAGTCCGTCCAGCGGCGGTTGATCGAGAGCACCCCGTCCGCCCAGTGCAGCCGGTGGTCCAGGTCGGCGAAGAGCGCCGCAGCGCCCTGCTGCGCCAGCACCCGCGCCCGGTACACCAGGTCCGCCTCCAGGACCGCGCGGGCCCGCGGCCACCAGTCGGGGGCCAGACAGACCTCCCAGTACTCCTCCAGCGCGTCGGCGATCCGGGCCAGCAACCGGGCCGGGTCGGCCAGTCCGGCCGCCAGCGGGGCGGGCAGCGGCCGGCCGTGCGGCAGGAAGGTCTGCTCCAGCTCGGGGCGCAGCTGCTCGGGCGGCAGCGCCCGGACCACGGCCAGCTCGGCCCGGATGTCGGCCGCGGGGCCGGCCGGGCGGGGGGTCAGGAAGTCGGGGATCCACCGGTTGGGGGCGACCAGCGAGAGCAGCAGCGTGGAGTCCAGCCGCGCGAAGCTCGGCCGCAGCCGTTCGAAGGCGGCGGACTGCAGCGGGTAGACGCCCGGGTGGGTCCACATCCGCAGGCTGAGCGCGGCCTCCTGGATCGGGGAGCAGGCGAACCAGGTGGTCGCGAGATCGGTGAGATCCAGCCTGAATCGGTGCATCTCTCCCCCTGCTGTCCAGCTGCTTTGAGGCAGAGCCTAAATCAGTACTGGGAGGAGGGGGAACGCGGTGGGATCAAGGCATGAGCACCTCACCGGCGCAGTCCGCCGTGTCTCCGCCCTCCGTCGGCCTGCCCGGCGCGTCCGGTCCGTCCGGCGTGTCCGGTCCCGCCGGTTCCGACGGCCCGCCCGCCGACGGCCCGGCCCCGGGCCCGCGGCTGCTGCACCCCGACCCGATGGTGCGCCGGCTCGCCGGGATCACCCTCGTCAACACCGTCGGCAGCGGGCTCTCGCTCGCCGTCGGGGTGCTCTTCTTCACTCGCGTCCTCGGCCTGAGCGCCGCTCAGCTCGGCTTCGGGCTCACCGCCGCCGGCCTCTGCGGGGTCGCCGCCAGCGTGCCGGCCGGGCGGGCCGCCGACCGCTGGGGGGCACGGCCGGTGCTCGTGGTGCTGATCGCGGTGAACGCGCTGGGCACCGCCGGCTACGCCCTGGTGCACAGCTTCCCGGCCTTCGTGGCGTTGGCGTGCGTGGTGAGCGCCGTCGACCGCGGCGCGGCCGCCGTGCGCAACGCGCTCTACGCCGAGGTGCTGCCCGCCGACCGCCGGGTGGCGGGCCGGGCCTACCTGCGGGTGGTGACGAACGTCGGCATCTGCCTGGGTACGGCGCTCGGCGCCGTCGCCCTGCAGGTGGACAGCCGGCCGGCCTATCTGGCGGCGATCCTGGCCGACGCCGCCTCCTACCTGGTGGTCGCGGTGCTGTTCCACCGGCTGGCCGTCCCGGCGGCGGGCCGATCGGCGACGCCGAGCGGGGCGGCGGGGCGGCCCGGGGACGCCGGGAAGGTCGGGGACGCCGGAGCTGCCGGGGCCGGTACGGACGGGCTGCCCGGCCGGCGGCGCAATCCCGCCCTGCGGGACGGCCCCTTCCTGCTGGTGACGGTGCTGAACGCGCTGCTCTGCCTGCAGTTCGCGATGCTGGAGGTCGGTGTGCCGCTCTGGGTGGTCCAGCACACCGAGGCACCCCGGATCACGGTGGCCGGCACCCTGATCGTCAACACCCTGCTGGTGATCGCCCTGCAGGTCCGGGCCACCCGGGGCACCGAGGACCCGCTGACGGCCGCCCGGGTCTGCGGCCGGGCCGGGCTGATCCTGGCCGCCTCCTGTCTGGTTCTCGCGCTCGCCCACGGCCTGCCCGCCGTCGTCGCCGCCGTGGTGGTGCTCGCCGGGGTGGCGCTCCAGGCGTTCGGTGAGGTGCTGAGCCAGGCCGGTGGGTGGGCGCTCAGCTACGACCTGGCGGGGGAGCGCGACCACGGCGCCTACCAGGGCGTCTACAACGCCGGGTCGGCGGCCTCGCTGATGATCGGTCCGGCGGTGGTCAGCACCGCCGTGGTCGGGTGGGGACTCTTCGGCTGGGTCGCCCTCGGCGTGCTGCTCGCCGCGGCGGGCCTGGCCATGGGGCCGGCCGTCCGGTGGGCCCGGCGCAGCGGCCGGGCCACCGGCGGGTAGGCGGGCCGGTCCCGGGCGGCTGCCGGACCGGTCGCGGACCGGTCAGGTGGCGGGGACGACGGCGAGCGCCTCGATCTCGATCAGTACCTCGGGCAGGAACAGCGCGGCGACCTGCACCGCCGAGCTCGCGGGCGGCGGCGTGGCACCGAGGTACTCGTCCCGGGCCTCGCGGACGGCGGGCAGGAACGCGATGTCGGTGACGAAGTAGGTCAGTTTGATCACGTCGGTGAAGTCGGCCCCGGCGGCGGCCAGGCAGCGGCTCAGGTTCTCGAACACCTGCCGCGCCTGCGCCTTGGGGTCGCCGGCTCCGACCAGCTGCCGCCGCTCGTCGAACGCGACCTGGCCGGAGACGGCCACCAGGCGGCCGGTGCCGGTGACGACCTGGGTGTAGCCGGTGCCGGGAGCGACACCGGGCGGCTCGGCGATGTGGGTGAGGTGCGGGGCTCGGGAGGTCATGGCCACCATCGTGGCTGACGGATGATCACCGCACCAGCGCCTTTCCGCCGCCGGCCGGGCCGGGTTCGCTTCCTCCACTGCCCACCGCGGACCGCCCGCCGGCGCCCGTCCGGCGGGCCGGTGTTCGCCGACCGTGTCGGCGAACAGCGGGACGGCGGCAGCGGGACGGGCGTCGGTGCCGGTGCCGGTGCCGGTGCCGCCGGGCCGGCGGTGCTCGGGGCGAAGGGGTGACGGGTCTCGCGGCGGGTGGCTCTGGCCGAGTGGTGGGTGGGCATGTCAGAGTCGTCCGGGCGCCGTCCGATCAGGGCGGACGCCGCGCAATCCGACCCACCCTCAGCCGGAAAGCAGGCCCGCACCGATGACCCGCGAAGTGCCCTTCGTCCGTGTCGCCACCACCGATGCCGTCACCACGCTGACCCTCGACTCGCCGCACAACCGCAACGCGCTCTCCACCCGGCTGATGGCCGAGCTGACCGCGGGCCTGGCCGCCGCCGCGGCCGACCCGGAGGTCCGCGCGGTGGTGCTCGGCCACACCGGCAGGGTGTTCTGCGCGGGCGCGGACCTCTCCGAGGCGACCGGCGCGGACCCGACGGTCGGCCCGCGCGGGCTGGTGGACCTCCAGCGGGCCATCGTGGACTGCGCGAAGCCGGTGATCGTGGTGATCGACGGGCACGTCCGGGCCGGTGGACTCGGGCTGGTCGGCGCGGCCGACCTGGCCCTGGCCGGGCCGGCCGCCACCTTCGCGTTCACCGAGGTCCGGCTCGGGCTGGCCCCGGCCGTCATCTCGCTGCCGCTGCGCCCCAAGCTGGACCCGCGCGCGGCCTCCCGCTACTACCTGACCGGCGAGGTCTTCGGCGCCGCCGAAGCCGCCCGGATCGGCCTGATCACCGAGGCGACGGACTCCGCGGAGTCCACCGGCACCGCGCTCAAGGGACTGCTGGACGCCCTGCGGCTCGGTTCGCCGCAGGGCCTCGCGCAGTCCAAGCGGCTGGCCAACGCCGAGGTGGTGCGCTCCTTCGAGCGTGACGCGGAGGAGCTGGTCCGGCTCTCGGCGCGGCTGTTCGGCTCGGAGGAGGCGCAGCAGGGCATGCGGGCGTTCCTGGAGAAGCGGCCCGCGCCCTGGGCGCGCTGAACCCGTCCGGGCTCAGCTCCAGCGGACGGCGGCCGTCTCCCGCCAGAGGTCCAGCAGGGCCCGGTCGCCGGTGACCTCGACCTGCTCGGCGGGCAGCCGGTTCCAGAGCAGCAGGTAGAGGTCGCGGGTCGGGCCGTCGAGGGTGAGGTCGGCCGGGCCCGTGTCCGCGTCGACCGCGCTGTCGCGGCGGACCACGGTCAGCGGCTCCGTGCTGATGGTCAGCAGCCAGGAGTCCGGGCCGTCGGCGGGCACGGCGTCGCCGGCCCGGATCAGGACGGTGCGCGGGTGCTCGCTGCGCACCCGGGAGTGGCCGCGCGACATGAATCCCTGCAGCAGCTCGTCGATCCCGTCCAGGGCGAGGCCGGGGGTCACCCGGGGGCCCACCGCTCCGGCGGCCGCGTCGGCGTCGAAGCGGTGCACCGCGGTCTCGTGCGCCTGCCGGCGGGCCCAGAACGCCAGCGGGCTCGGTGCGGGCAGGAAGCTCCAGCAGTCCAGATCGGCCGGCGCTGCCGTGAGGGCGTCCACCAGGGCGGCGTGGCCGGCGCTGAACCAGTCGACCAGGGCGGCGTCCGAGGGCTCCGGCCCCCAGGCGGCACGCTCGCCCTCGTCGTCCAGCGGGGCCCGGTGCCCGTCTCGCACCAGGGCGGTGGCCCAGCGGTGCACCTGGCCGATGTGCAGCAGGAGGTCGCGCAGCTGCCAGTCGGGGCAGGTGGGGACGGGAGCGGTGAGGTCGGTGCGGGCGGCCGCGTCGGCCAGCAGGATGCCCTCGCGGCGCAGGGCGTCGATGTGTTCGGTGATCTCCATGGTCGACGAGTGTCGCAGCACGCGCGGATTTCGGACACGGCGGGCGGGGCGGTCGCGACCGGTGTGATGTTGGCCGCCTCCTCGGTGGCGGCGTCGGGGTGGCGGGTAGCGTGGCGGCATGTCGATCACCAGTTCCCTGCTCTCCACCGTCCGGGCCGGCGGGCGGCGCGTCGCGGGCCGGCTCGTCCACCGGGGCTGGGCGTGGGTGCAGCGGGCCGGCGCGGTGTCCGAGGAGAGCCCCGGGCCGTACCGGTTCGGCGAGCTGGGCGCCGGGACGAAGCTGACCTTCCCGCTCGGCGCGATCTTCAACGAGCGGTGGATCACGATCGGCCCGTTCTCGATCATCGGTGAGCGCGTCACCATCAGCGCGGGGTTCCTGCCCGGCCTCGACCTCGGGCCGGACCCGATCGTGCGGATCGGCGGCGGCTGTGTGATCGGTCGTGACAGCCACATCGTCGGCCACCAGTCGATCGTCCTCGGTGACGACGTCTGGACCGGCCCCGGCGTCTACATATCCGACCAGGCGCACGAGTACCGGGCCACCGATCTGCCGATCGGCAAGCAGTGGCCGCGCAACGAGCCGATCGAGATCGGCGCGGGCAGCTGGATCGGCACCGGTGCGGTGATCCTGCCCGGCGCCCGGCTCGGCCGCAACGTGGTGGTCGCGGCCGGTTCGGTGGTGCGCGGTGAGGTCCCCGACCACAGCGTGGTGGCCGGCGCCCCGGCGAAGATCGTCCGCCGTTGGACGGTCGAGGAGGGGTGGCAGCCGCCGTTCCGTACCGACCCGCCCAACCCGCTCCCCGAGGGCATCACCGCCGACCAACTGCGCGCCCTCGCCGGGTGGGACCTGCGACTCCCCGGCGAGACGGGGGTGTGAGGCGGCCCGGCCGTGCGGCGGGGGCGGGGGCCGGCGCGGTCGTGCGGCGGGGACGGGGGCCGGTGCGGTCGTGCGGGGGGCGGCTTCGTGCGGGCGTGTGAGGCGGGTGCCTTCGAGCGGGCGCTGGGCACCGCCGGTCAGGCCGGCTCCTGGGCACGCTCGGCGTCCCGGGCCGCGATCGCGGCGGTGATCCGGAGCAGGTCGGCCGGCCGGGTCGGGTCGAGGCCGGTGAGGACGGCCACCCGGCGCAGCCGGTAGTCGACGGTGTTCGGGTGCAGGTGCAGGGCGCGCGCCGTGTGACGGCGGTTGAGGCCGCCGGCCAGATGGGTGCGCAGGGTGGCGAGAAGTTCGCCGCCGTCCTCCAACGGGGCGAGCAGCGAGGCGAGTCGGGATCTCGCCTGGCTGGGCCGGCTGAGCTGGTACTCCAACAGCACGTCGTCCAGCCGGTGCAGCCCGGGCGGGCGGTCGAAGGCCCGTGCCACGCCCAGCACCTCGGCGGCCAGCACGGCCGCCGCGGCCACTCCGGCGGGGGCGGTGACGGCGGCTCCGGCCTGGACGGGGACCCCGGCGGCCCGGGCCGCGCCGCTCACGGTGTCCCCGAGGTGGTGCCAGGTGCCGTCCGGGACGCCGTCCGGCCGGCAGTCCAGCGGGATCAGCACCGGACCGCCCGAGGAGGAGAGCGCCGAGAGCGCCGACTGCCGGGTGCGGTGGGCGAGTTCGGTGCGCAGTCGGCGAAGTTTGCGGTGGCCGGCCACCGTCCGGTCGACGCC
Organism: Kitasatospora sp. NPDC059327; assembly: GCF_042752535.1. Classification (NCBI taxonomy): domain Bacteria; kingdom Bacillati; phylum Actinomycetota; class Actinomycetes; order Kitasatosporales; family Streptomycetaceae; genus Kitasatospora; species Kitasatospora sp. NPDC059327. The sequence goes on from NZ_JBHYYB010000057.1 coordinate 9,297, forward strand.
GGGCGCCCGCTCGTCGGGGTGGTCGGCCACGGCGAGGCACAGGACGGCGTACGAGGACGGCAGTCGGATGCCGGCCCTGGTGGCGGCCTCCTCGGCGGGGGCGCCGTCGAGCAGGGCGGTGAGCAGGGCGTGGCGGGCGGCCTGCTGCTCGTCGGCCATGGTGCGGCGCTCCTCGACGTACCCGGCCCCGGCGGCCGAGGTGGCCTGGCGGAGCTGGTCGAGCAGCAGCCGGTTGAGGACCAGCAGGTCGGCGGCGTCGTCGTCGCGGGCGTCCCGGGTGACCAGCTCCCAGCAGACCTCCATCCCGAGGTGGTGGGCGAGCAGGACGGCGTCCAGCGGCAGCCCTTCCTCGGCGCGCCGGGCGGCGGCCTCGCGGACGGAGGTGAACTCCTCCTGGTCGGCGGGGAGTCCGGTGCGCACGGCCTGGGCGAGGGCGCGGATCCGGCGTTCGGTGACCTGGCTCAGCTCGCCCGCCACCTGCTCGTGCGGCAGACGGCGGTAGGTCGGCACCCGTGCGAGCAGGGCGGCGATGACGGTCTCGACCAACGCGGGTACGGCGCCGAGCAACCGCTGGTCGGCGGGCACGCCGCCGATCACCGGGATCCGCCAACCGGGTGCGCGGTCGGGTGAATTGTGACCGGTCACAGAAAACACCGTCCAGGTCTGGGGGACACCCAAGGGCCGGGTCGGAGGGGCGGCCGCATGATGGAGGCACTCGGGTTACCTGTTGGTAACAAACTTCCGCTGTGGAGGCAACAGTTGAGAACCCCACTTCTCCGCTTCTCCGCCGGGCCGGTCCGCCGCAGGCTCCTCGGAGCACTCGGCTCGGCCCTGTTGGCCGGCGTGCTGCTCGCCGGCGCACCCGCCACCGCCGGGTACGCCGCCGCCGGTCCGGACGCGACCCCCACCGCGTCCGGACCGACGGCCCAACTGCCGCCGGACGGGGACTCGGTGGCCTCGCCGCCGGGTGCCAACGACTGGGCCTGCAAGCCGACGGCGGCCCACCCCGCCCCGGTGGTCCTGGTGCACGGCACCTTCGCCAACCGCTACGAGAACTGGCTGGCCCTCTCGCCGCTGCTGAAGAGCCAGGGCTACTGCGTCTTCGCTCTCGACTACGGGATGGTCCCCGGCATCACCTCCTCCGGCAGCGGCCTGCTGTTGCCGATCGGCGGACTCGCCCCGGTCGCCGAATCGGCCGCCCAACTCGGGCGCTTCGTGGACCTGGTGCGCGGCGCGACCGGCGCGGCCAAGGTCGACCTGGTCGGCCACTCGCAGGGGGGCATGCTCCCGAACTACTACGTGAAGTTCCTCGGGGGCGCGGCGAAGGTCGACAAATTGATCGGCCTGGCGCCTTCCAACCACGGGACGACGCTCTCCGGGATCACCAATCTCGCGCCGTACTTCCCCGGGGTGGCGGATCTGATCTACACGGCCTGCGCGGCGTGCAAGGACCAGGTGGTGGACTCCGCCTTCAACCGGAAGATGGCCACGGTGGCGGACACCGTGCCCGGTGTCGGCTACACGGTGATCTCGACCGTGTACGACGAGGTCGTCACGCCGTACCGGACCCAGTTCCTCAACGGTCCGAACGTGAACAACGTGGTCCTGCAGGACCGTTGCCCGCTCTCGCTCGCCGAGCACGTGGCGATCGCCTTCTCGCCGACCGCGTTGCACCTGGTCACCAACGCGCTCGACCCGGCCCACGCGTCCCCGGTGTACTGCGGGTGACGCCCGGCCGCCGGCGGTGAGGACCGCGCCGGAGGCCGGTGGCTGAGCACCGCACAGGAAGTCGGCGGGTCCGACTTCCTGTGCGGTGGTGCGCCCGGGGAGAGCGGGAGCGGACGAGCGTCAGGCGGGCGACGGGCGGAAGGTGACCACGGCGGTCACCCCGTCCGGCCGCAGCTCGTACCGGCCCGGACCGTCCAGCAGGGCGGCGTCGTAGCGGCCGAGCACGGTGGCGCCGAGCACGGTGTCGGAGCTGGCGGTGTCGCCGATGACGGCTTCTCCGGCCAGGCAGACCAGCAGGACGGTGCCGTCGGCCGGGGTGCCGACGACACGCGGCGCGGAGGCGAGGGCGAGCTCGGCGGTGGTGCGCCCGCGCCGGGTCATCACGTTGAAGTCCACCACCGGACCGTCGAGCAGCCGGCAGGTGGTAGCGGCCTCGCCGGCGAACGCGAACGGGCGGAACGGGGTGTCGACGAGGTGCTCCTCGCCGTCGACGGTGAGGGCCATGCCGGGGCCGTCGACCAGGGTGATCACCCGGTCGATGCCGGGGAACGCGGAGAACGGACCGGCGGCGGCGACGTCGGCGAGGCTGACCCGCCAGTCGAAGGAGTCCAGCCCGGCACCGGCGGGGGACCCGGCGACCTCCCTGGTCACCCCGCCCCCGTTCAGCCACGCCGTCGCCGGGCGCTCGCCCGCCCGCAGTACCTGGATCCGCCCGGTCGTCGTCATGGCGGCATCCTGCCACGCGGCCGGACGGGGTGGCCGGGCGGGACGAGTCGGACCGCTCCCGTTCGGGCGGTGGGCGGGCCTGCCACCCGGGCGGGCCGTCAGCGGGTGCGGGCGGTGAGGGGGAGCAGCGCGGCGAGCAGGGCGGCGAACGCCACCGTGGTGAGGGCGAGCGGGAGGCCGACGCCGTCGGCGAGGAAGCCGATCACCGGCGGGCCGATCAGCATGCCGCCGTAGCCGAGGGTGGAGGCGAGGGCGACGCCCTGCGGGCCGCCGGCGGCGCCGGCCCGGGCGATGGCGAGCGGGAAGATGTTGGCCAGCCCGAGGCCGACCAGGACGAACCCGCTCAGCGCGAGCGGGACCGACGGTGCGAGGGCCGCGAGCAGCATGCCGGCCGCGGCGGTGAGGCCGCCGACGACCATCACCCGGGTCTGGCCCAGCCGGATGGAGAGCCAGGTGCCGGCGACCCGGCCGCTGGTCATCGCGAAGGCGTAGGCCGCGTAGCCGGCGGCGGCCGCGCCCGCACCGGCGTGGACGTCATCGGTGAGGTGCAGGGTGGTCCAGTCGGCGATGGCGCCCTCGCCGTAGGCGCAGCAGAGCGCGGTGAGGCCGAGCAGCAGGACCAGCAGCCGGGCGTGCGGCAGCCGGGTCGGCTTCCCGGTGGCCCCGGGCGAGGTGGCGGACTCGGGCGAGGTGGTGGCGGCGCTCGCGCGGCCGGGGGCGACGAGCGGGGCGGCCGGGCCGCGGAGCAGGACGACGCCCGCGCCCACCGTCACGGCCAGGCCCAGCAGGCCGCTCAGGGCGAGCGCCCACGCGGTGGTCAGGGCACCGGCGAGGAGCCCGCCGACGCCCGCGCCGACCAGGCCGCCGAGGCTGTACCCGGCGTGGAAGCTGGGCATCACCGGGCGCCGGAGCTGGGCCACCAGATCGACGGCGGCGCTGTTCATCGCGACGTTGGCGGCGCCGTACCCCGCCCCGAAGAGCAGCAGGACCCCGCCGAGCGCCGCCACCGAGTGGGCGTGGGCGGGCAGCGGGACGGCGAGGCTGAGCAGTGCCAAGGAGCCGACGGTGACCGGCCGGGAGCCGTACCGGAGGCAGAGCCGGCCGACCAGCGGCATGGTGGCGACGGCGCCGGCCGAGACGCAGAGCAGGGCGAGCCCGAGTGCGCTGTGCGAGGCGCTGACCTGGCTGCGGATGTCCGGGATGCGGACCACCCAGGCGGCGAAGAGGAAGCCGTCGACGGCGAAGAAAGCGGTGAGCGCGAGCCGTGCGGCGCCCCAAGGGGTGTCGGAGGCGACGCCGGTGCTGCGAGACTGGGGGGAGGGCCGGTCGGTTCGGTCATGGGCGCGGATTTTGTTTCGGAGCGGCACAAAGTCACAATAGGGGCGTGCAGCTCACTCCATCAAGTCCGAAGCCCGGTTCCGAGGCCGACCACGACGCCCAGCGTGACGCCCACCGCCGCTCGGCCCCCGACCGCGGTCGGACGCTGCTCGGCCCGGCGCTCTCGCTCATCCACACCGGCCAGACCCCGACCCGTTCGGCGTTGACCCGCGCGCTGGACGTCACCCGGGCCACGGCCGGAGCGGTCACCGCGGAGCTGGAGGCGCTCGGCCTGATCACCGTCGACTCCCGGCCGGCCGGTGGCGGCCGCGGCCGGCCGTCGCACCGGCTCGCCATCGACCCCGCGGGTCCGGTGGTGATCGCCGGCCAGATCCACGCCGACGGTCTCAGCGTCACCCTCGCCGGGCTCGGCGGGCTGCTCGATCCACCGGTGCACCGACCGCTGCCCGCCGCCACCGACCCGGTCCGGATGCTGCGCGCCGTCGCCGAAGCCGGTGCCGAACTGGCCCGCGACAGCGGCCGTCGCTGCCTGGCCGCCGCGCTCGCGCTGCCCAACCCCGTCACCGAACCGGACGGCACCGCGCTCGCGGCCCTGCACTTCGCCTGGCCCAGCGGCACGCCGGTCGCCGACCTGTACGACGTCGAGGTCGGCCGGGCCGACAACGGACCGCTCGCGCTCGACCCGCTGCCCACCGCGATCGCGAACGACGCCAACCTCGGCGCCCTCGCCGAGTACCGGCACGGCGCCGGCCGGGGCGCCCGCCACCTGCTGCTGGTCACCTCCGGCCACCGCGGCGTCGGTGGCGCGCTGGTGATCGACGGCCGGCTGCACACCGGGAGCGCCGGGCTCGCGCTGGAGGTCGGCCACCTCACCGTCGACCCGCAGGGCCGCCCCTGCCAGTGCGGCAACCGCGGCTGCCTCAACTCCGAGACGGACCCGGACGCGCTGTTCGCCGCCGCCGGACTCACCCCCGCCCCGGGCCGCCCGCTGCTCGACCAGGCCCGCGAGCTCTGCCACGCCGCCGCCACCGACGAGCGGGCGCGGGCGGCCGTCGAGCACGTCATCGACCGGCTCGGCCTCGGGCTGGCCGGTGTCGCCAACATCCTCAATCCGGACCGGGTGGTGCTCAGCGGCCTGCACCTGGACCTGCTGGAGGCCGCGCCGGAGCGGCTGCGCGCGGTGGTCGCCGAGCGCAGTCTGTGGGGGCGCAGTGGCCGGGTGCCGATCGTCGGCGCCGAGCTGGCGCACGGTGCGCTGGCGGGCGCGGCCGAGCTGGCCTGGAAGCCGTACCTGGCGGACCCGCAGTCGGTGCAGGCCGGGCTCTAGCCGGGGGCGCCCGGCGGGGGCGCCCGGCGTCGGTGGTGCGGCGGACCGGCCGCACCGGCCGTGGTGCCGCTGGGGCGGGCCGGGAGGGTGCGGATAAGCGGAAGCTGGGGCTGCGAAAACCGTCACTTATCGTGACTCTCGTACACTCGTAGTGAGCAATCGGGGGGTTCGAGCGAGGAGAGTGACCATGGGTGCGCAGCTGAGGGTCGAACCGGCCGAGGACGTCGACCACTTCGAGGACGTCGATCGCTCCGACGCGGCCTACCGCGGCTGGCTCAAGGAGGCGGTGCGCAAGGTCCACGCCGATGCCAACCGCTCGGCCGACACCCACCTGCTCCGGTTCCCGCTGCCCGTCGACTGGGGCATCGACCTCTACCTCAAGGACGAATCCACCCACCCCACCGGCTCGTTGAAGCACCGGCTGGCCCGCTCGCTCTTCCTGTACGGGCTCTGCAACGGCTGGATCCGCCCCGGCAAGCCGGTGATCGAGGCGTCCAGCGGCTCCACTGCCGTCTCCGAGGCCTACTTCGCCCAGCTGATCGGTGTGCCGTTCATCGCCGTGATGGCCAAGTCCACCAGCCAGGCCAAGATCGACCTGATCGAGTTCCACGGTGGTGAGTGTCATCTGGTCGAGCGCTCCGACGAGGTCTACGCGGCCTCCGCCCAGCTCGCGGAGGAGACCGGCGGGCACTACATGGACCAGTTCACCTACGCCGAGCGGGCCACCGACTGGCGGGGCAACAACAACATCGCCGAGTCGATGTTCGCGCAGCTGAGGTTGGAGCCGCACCCCGAGCCGACCTGGATCGTCGCCACCGCCGGGACGGGTGGCACCTCGGCGACCATCGCCCGGTACGTGCACTACATGCAGTACGACACCCGGATCTGCGTCGCCGACCCGGAGAACTCCTGCTTCTTCGAGGGCTGGGTCGGCCACGATCCGGACGCGGTCTGCGCGAGCGGGTCGCGGATCGAGGGGATCGGCCGGCCCCGGATGGAGCCGAGCTTCGTGCCCGGGGCGATCGACCGGATGATGAGGGTCCCGGACGCCGCCTCGGTCGCCGCCGTGCGGGTGCTGGAGCAGGTTCTCGGCAAGAAGGCCGGCGCCTCCACCGGGACGGGGTTGTGGAGCGCGCTGAAGATCGTCGCCGAGATGCGGGCGGCGGGGGAGCGGGGCAGCGTGGTCACCCTGATCTGCGACCCGGGGGACCGCTACCTCGACAAGTACTACTCCGACGACTGGCTGGCCGGTGAGCGGATCGACATCGCGCCCCACCGGGCTCGACTGGAGTCGTTCCTGGCCGGCGGGGTCTGGACGGGCTGACCCCGCCGGCCGAGGGCCGGCCGGTCACGGCCCGGCGCCGCGTGGCGGCGCCGGGCTCCGTGTCGGGGTGGTGGGATCAGGTGGCTTGGCGGTCAGGCGGCCGGGACGCGCGGGGTGGTCCGGTGCTCGGTCAGCAGCAGCGCGGCGGTGGCCGCGACGAGGACGGCCGTCGCGCCGTGGATGCCGAGCGCGGCGGCGGTCGAGCCGTGGTGGGTCAGGACGGTGACGGCGTCGTCGAGCGGGATCAGCGCCTCCACCAGCAGCAGCCAGCCGAGGGCCCGCCGTTGGCCGGTGGCGAGCAGGACGAGCGGGGCGATGCCGGTGACGAGGTCCCGGATGCCCTTGATCGAGAAGAACGCGGCGGCCTCGCCGTGCGGCCACTCGGGCAGACCGAAGCCGGAGACGGTGCTCTCCGGGGCGAACAGGTAGCTGACGCCGACGTAGCCGATCCCGAGCGCGATCAGCACGGTGAGGACGGTGGCGATCCTCCGTCGGGCGGCGCCGGCGGTGGTGCCGGTGGCGGTGCCGGCACCGGTGGTGGCGGCTGCCGAGGTGGCGGAGGTGCCGCCGGTGGGCGCGGTGAGGGTGGAGGTGGGTGCGGTGATGGTGCCGGGCATGGGAATCCCCCTGGATCCGTGAGGCTCGCGCCGCACTGACTGCTAGCGCCGCTAGGAACAAGAATGACGCTAGCTCGTTCATTGCTCTGCTGTCTAGCGCTGCTAGCATCGATGTCATGGCAATCCAGGAGCGCCGCGAGCGCGAACGCGCCGAACGGCATCAGCTGATCATTCGAACCGCCCGGGAGCTGGCGGAGGCCGAGGGCTGGGAGGCGGTGACCACCCGTCGACTGGCCGAGCGGATCGAGTACAGCCAGCCCGTGCTGTACAGCCACTTCGCCGGCAAGGACGCGATCGTGGCCGCCGTGGCGCTGGAGGGTTTCGCGGAGCTGGCCGCCGATCTGCGGGCGGCCGCCCGTGCGGTGGACGGGCCGGTCGAGGCCTTCCGTGCCGTCGCCGGCCGCTACCTGGCGTTCGCGGCGGCCAATCCGGCGCTCTACGACGCCATGTTCACCCTGGCCACGGACCTGCCGTTCGGGCGCCCGGACGCCCCCGCCGCGCTGAAGGAGGGCTTCGCCGCCCTCGCCGGACCGGTCGCCGAGGTGGCCGGTCCGGAGGATCCCGAGCCGTTCACCGAGGTGGTCTGGGCGGCCCTGCACGGTCTGGCCACCCTCGCCCGCGGCGGCCGCCTCCGGCCGGACCACGCCGAGCACCGACTGGCGCTGCTGGTGGAGCGGATGCTGGGGAGGGAGGCGGCCCCGGAGCGCCGCTGAGGCCGTCGCGGCGGCGGAGTCGACCACCCCGCCGCCCCGGTCGGGGCCCGCCCCGGTCAGGGCAGGCGGGCCGCCGGCAGGTCGGCCGGCACCAGCAGTTGGAGCTCCTCGGTGGACGGGTCCGCGAGCTGGGCGACCCGCATGGCGTGCCGTTCCACCATGGTCTCGAAGACCTGCCGGGCGGTGCGCCCGTTGCCGAAGTTGGGGCCGCGCTCCAGGGTGCCGAAGTGCTGGAGCAGCGCGCCCTCGGTGGCCTCGGCCAGCGCGTACTCGTGCTCGGCGCACTGCGCGCGGGCGATCTCCAGCAGCTCGTCCGCGGTGTAGTCGGGGAAGGTGATGGTGCGGGAGAACCGGGACGAGACGCCGGGGTTGGCGGAGAGGAAGCGTTCCATCTCGGCGGTGTAGCCGGCCACGATGACCACCACCTCGTCCCGGTGGTCCTCCATCAGTTTCACCAGGGTGTCGATCGCCTCCCGGCCGAAGTCCCGGGCGCCGTCCTCGGGCGCCAGCGCGTACGCCTCGTCGATGAACAGCACCCCGCCGCGGGCCCGGTCGAAGGCGGCCGCGGTGCGGATCGCGGTGGAGCCGATGTGCTCGCCGACCAGGTCGACCCGGGCCACCTCGACCAGGTGTCCGCGCTGGAGCACCCCGAGCGAGGCCAGGATCTCGCCGTAGAGCCGGGCCACGGTGGTCTTGCCGGTGCCGGGGGCCCCGGTGAAGACGAGGTGGCGGCGGAGCGAGGGGGCCTTCAGCCCGGCCTGGCGGCGCCGGCGGCCGACCGCGATCAGGTCGATCAGGGTCCGCACCTCCTGCTTGACGGTGGCCAGGCCCACCAACGCGTCGAGTTCGGCCAGCGCCTCGTCGGCCGGTCGGCAGTCCGGGATCGGACCGATCGCCGCGGGTGCCGTCAAGGCGGGTGCCGTGGTGGTGAGTTGGGCGGCCCTGGCGGACCGGGGGGCCGGCAGCTCGGTGGCGGGCGCGGCCGGGGCGACGTCGTCCGAGGTGCAGGCCTCCACCACCGGACCGGGCTCGGAGAACTCGAAGCCGGCCCGTTCGTTCTGCTCGGCCCGGCAGCGGGTCAGGACGGTGCGGCAGCCGTCGATGATGTGGAAGCCGAACCCCTTGCCGTGCGAGACCCGGCAGTCCTCGAAGGTGCCCCGGCCCTGGGCCGAGACGTAGACGCCGGCGTCCGAACTGGCCCGGACGGTGCAGTCGCGCAGGACCGGGTCGGCCCCCTTGGTGACGATCACGCCGGTGGCGACGTCGGAGATCTCGCAGTCGGTGAGCAGACCGCCGCTGCCGTGGTCGCGGAACCAGAGCCCGGTGCCGGCCTCCTGGACCCGGCAGCCGCTCAGCGTCACCCCGGCCCCGCCGCTGACCGAGACGGCGGAGCTGCGGATCCGACTGAACGAGCAGCCGTCGGCGGTGGCGGCGGAGTCGCGGTCCAGGACGAAGAGCGCGTCCGGCAGGTCGTGCAGCGAGCAGTCGGTGAGGGTGAGCCGGGCGCCGTCGCTGACCCACAGGGCCGGGTACTCCCCGGTCGAGCCGTGGATCTCGCAGGACTCGGCGGTGGCCTCGGTGCCCTGGTCCCAGACCGAGAGCGCGCCGCGTCCGAAGTCGCGCACGGTGCTGTTGGCCAGCGTGAGCCGGGCCCGCCCGCGCAGGTCGGCGCCGTTCTCCGGCAGGTCGTGCACCCGGCAGCCGGTCAGGACGAGCTCGGCCTCGCTGTCCAGGGTGATCCCGTTGCCGGTGACCCGGTGGATGTCGCAGTCGACCAGCCGTCCGCCGGCGTGCGCCTCGGCCTGGACGCCGCTGCCCCTGATCTCGTAGATCTCGCAGCCGGTGAGCTCGGCGGCGCTGCCCGGGTCGGTGAGGAGGACCCCGGCGCCGGTCGCGTGGTGGATCCGGCAGCGTTCCAGCGCGGCGGTGGCGCCGTCGAGGACGGCCAGTCCGGCCTGTCCGGCGGCGGCGACCTCGCAGTCCTCGAAGGCCGCCGCGGTGCCCGGGCCGCGCAGTCGCAGGCCCAGCCCGGTGGGGTTGACGACCACGCAGCCGCGCATGGTGGGCCGGGCACCGCCGGTGACCTCGACGCCGGTGGCCGAGCGGGTCTCCACCCGGCAGCCGCTGAGCGCGGGCGTCGCCTCGGCACCGGTGACCAGTACGGCCGGGAGGGAGCTGTCGCTGCCCTCGATCACCAGGTCACGGACGGTGGCGGCGGCCGTGACGGTCAGCGGCACCCCGCTCGGCGGGTCGATCCGGACGGTGCCGGGGCCCTGCGCCGGGACGAGTGTGACCGGTTTGTCCAGGATCAGGTTCTCCCGGAAGGTGCCCGGCCGGACGGTCACGGTGTCGCCCGGTTCGGCGGCCGCGAGGGCTTCCGCGAGGGTGTCGTACTCGCCGGCGCGCCGACGCCAGCGGGAGGCGCTGTCCTGGGTGACCCGGACCCTGTGCTCAGCCATGACGGTCTGTCGTCCCCACCTTCATCGAGCCGGCGATCAACGGGCCGTACGCGCGGGGTGCACGGCGGCCCGCCCACCGTAGCGCGCCCGCGCGGGTGGTCCGGCCGTCGGTCGCCCGGCCCGGCCGGGGGCCGTCGCGTGTTCCACACATGCTTCAACGAGTGCGCACAGTTCGGGTTCCGAACGAGGCGCGGGTACTGGCCCGGCGGGGCCGTGGCGTACCGGTCGTACACGGCGCCGGACCCGGTGCCGTACGCAGCACCCTAACGCCCGTCGGCGGCGGAAGCGGGAGGGGTGCCCACCGTCGGCGGGCGCCCCCGGCTCACACCCGCTCGTCCGCCGGCCAGTGCGCGCCACCCTCCAGCACCTCGACCTCGTCGCCGACCCGGAGCGTGCCGAGCGCGTCGCCCTCGACACCGGCCGGGCGCTCGGGGATCAGGTTCTGTCCGAAGGCCGCCTTCTTCAGCAGCCGGTGGTGGCGGGCCAGCGTGCGCAGCGGCTCGGGGCCGCGCCGCTCGCCGCTCTCCTGGTCGGTGGTGGTGATCACACAGCGACCGCAGGGCTTGACCACCTTGAAGGTCAGCCCGCCGATCCGGATCCGCCGCCAGCCGTCCTCGGCCCACGGCTCGCTGCCGGAGACGACCACGTTCGGGCGGAAGCGGTCCATCGGGAGCGGCTCGTGGCTGTCCGGGTGCTCCTGCGCGATCAGGGCGTTGAGCCGGTCCAGCGAGGCGGTGGTGGCGAGCAGCAGGGGGAAGCCGTCGGCCATCGAGACGGTGTCGCCGGGCTCGCCGAAGTGCGGGTCGACCGGTCGCGCGCGGGGATTGTCCAGGTGCACCAGCCGGTAGTCGCCCAGGTGCTCGGCGATCCAGAGCTGGGCCTCCTTGACGGCCTCGGCGGCGTGGAACCGGGTGCCCCAGACCTCGACCTCGGCGAGCGGGTCGCCGACCGCGGTGGCCGGGGCCGGGACCTCGATCCGGGCGCCGCCGGGGGCGGTGAGCCGCAGGGCGCCGTCGGCGGTGGGCTCGGGACGGATCTGGCCGAGGTCGGTGTTGTCACGCTGGCTGACGAAGCGTCCGGTGGCGTCCGCCAGCATCCAGCGCCGGTCGCCGGCCAGACCCCACGGCTCGACCTGGGCATGCTCGGGGCTCAGGCGGTACATCGACTTGACGGGGTAGACGTGCAGTCCGGTGAGCAGCATTCCCCCATCCTGCCAGCTCCCCGCGGGCGACCCGCCCCCTGCCCGCCGCGGCCCGTCCGGCCCCGTACGCGCACGGACCGCCCGGACGCCGTGGGGGTGGCGGTCCGAGCGGTCCGTGGATGACCCGTTTCTCCGTACGCCCGGCGCGGGAACGCGGCGGGGTGCTGCTCAGGTGCTGGGGGTGGGGGCCGGGTGGGGCCGGCCCCGGGGCGCGTCGGTCAGTAGCCCTGCCCCTGCGGCTGGTAGCCCTGCTGGAACTGGCCGGGCTCGCCGTACGGGCCCGGGCGCTGCGGCTGCATCGGGCGGACCGGCGCGACCGGGGAGACGGCCGGGCGCAACTGGGCGCCGCCGAACCCCTGCTCGCCGCCGTGGCCCTGGAAGCCGGCACCGGCCTGGCCCGGGCCGCCGAACGACTGCTGCCCGCCGAAGGACTGCTGGCCCCCGAAGCTCTGCTGCCCGCCGAAGCTCTGCGGACCCCCGTTCGGCTGGCCGGCCGCGTTCGGCTGGCCGCCGAAGGAGCCGGGAGCGCCCATCGGCTGCGCGCCGAAGGTCTGCTGGCCGCCCTGGCCGGCGCCGACGAAGGTGTTCTGGCCGCCGAAGCTCTGGCCGCCGGAGGGCTGGTAGCCGCCGGTGGCCTGCGAGAAGCCGGGGGCGGGAGCCTGCGGCCGCTGTCCGGACAGGTACGGCTGGGGGGCGCCGTAGCCGGGGGCCGGGGGCTGGGGCGCGGCGGCGTACGCCGGTGCGGGCTGCGCCGGGATGTACGCCGTGGCGGGACCGGCGGAGGGAGCGCTGCTCGGGCCGGGGCCCAGGGCGAGGCGCGCGGGCGGCAGCGCGGGGAGGTTGCTGCCGGGGGAGTCGTACCCGGTCGCGTACCGGTTCTCGTAGGACGGGCCGAGGCCGGATCCGTAACCGGACGAGAGCGCCGGCGGCAGGGCGGCCGGCACGTTGATGGGCGCGATCTGCGGGACACCGCGCTCTGCGACGAGGCTGTCGTAGATGGGCGTGCCGGAGGAGAAGGACGGAGGGGGGTAGCCGACTCCGTCGTAGGAGCGGGGCGAGGTCATGGGGCATACGGTAAGCCCACAATGCGCCTGCTGAGGAGAGTGGGAGCCCGAGCAGTTCGAGTGTTTACACAGTCTTCGCTCGCACAAAAGTTTCGAAAGTGTGAAGAACGGACATTCCGGCGACCAGTTCAGGCCAGCTTCCGGTCGGGGTACGGACTCGAACAGAGCCCGGACCGAGCCGGTGAAGCCCCGTGCGGTAACGGGCCGGTGGACGGTTCGGGGCCACGCGAAGAAACTTTTGCGGTCGGGGCGTGCGCCGGCGCATTCAAGCCCCTGCCGACCGGGCGGCAGGGGCTCGTGAATGTTTCGGGGATAAAGTTCCCGTGAGGGCGGCCCGGGGAGACAGAACCCGAGGTCAGCGGGCCTGCGCCGAGGTCGGCGCGATCTGCGCCGGGAAGCCCGGACGGCCCGCCACCTCCGAGGTGCAGAACGAGCAGCGCACCGCCGCCGCCGGGATCGGGCTCAGGCACTCCGGGCAGTCCGCCTTGGCCGCCGGAGCCGGCTTGGCGCCCTCCAGTCGCGCCTGCAGCCGGCCGACCGGGACCACCACGGCGAAGTAGATCACCGCGGCCACCAGCACGAAGCTGATCAGGGCGTTCACGAACACGCCGTACGGGAAGCGGGTGCCGGCCACCGCGAAGGTCTTCTGGGTGAAGTCGCCGACGGCTCCGGTGGCGACCCCGATGAGCGGGGTCAGGAAGGCGGTCACGAACCCGGTGACGACAGCGGTGAACGCCGCACCGATGACGATGCCGACCGCGAGGTCCACGACGTTGCCGCGCAGCAGGAAGCTGCGGAATCCCTTGAGCACCGGGTGACTCCAAATCCGTACGGGGGAGGGTGAGATGGGACCGCGGGCCCCGGCCGGACATCCTGCCGACCGGGTGGGCCCGAGGTCCAACCGCGTTCACCCGATCTGCCTAACGCGGCGGGCCGGATCAGGCGGCGCGCAGACGTTCCGCGTACGGCTGGATCCGGACCACCGCCCCGGCGATCCGCCGCACGGTGGCGGCGTCCATCTGGCTCCAGAGCGGCACCGTCAGCACCGAGTCCGCCAGCCGGTCGGTCAGCGGGAGCGACTCGGCCTGGCCCAGGTGGGCGTAGGCCCGCTGGCGTTGCACCGGCGGGTGGAAGTAGCGGCGCGAGTCGATGCCCTCGGCCCTTAGCGCGTCGGCGAGTTGGCGTGCGCTGAGCCCGAATTCCGGGGCGTCCAGGATCAGCGTGAGGTCCTTGAAGGTGGAGACGTCGCCCTCCTCCGGCAGGGCCAGTCGCAGCCCCGGCAGCCCGGCGGTCGCGGCGGCGAACCCGGCGACGAGTGTGCCCCGATGGGCCACCCGTTCGGGCAGGCCGGTCAGCCAGTTGAGACCGACGGCGGCGTGCAACTCGCTCATTCGGGCATTGAGTCCGGGGAAGAGCGTGTCGTAGTCGCCCGGGTTGCCGTAGTCGCGGGCGGTGCGCAGCCGCGCCGCGAGGGCGGCGTCCCGGGTGGCGACCAGACCGCCCTCGCCGGCCACCGCGACCTTGGTGGGGCTCATCGAGAACACCTCGGCGTAGCCGAAGTTGCCGACCGGCACCCCGCGGCGGCTGCTGCCGAAGCCGTGCGCCGAGTCGTAGACCAGGGGGACGCCGGCCGCGTCCGCGACCTCCTGGAGACGCTCCACCTGGCAGGGCGTGCCGTAGACATGAGTGGCCATCAGCGCGGCCGGGCGGTCGGCGGCGGCGAGCCGGGCGGCGGCGTCCTCCGGGTCCAGGGTGATGTCCCGCGCGCGGGCCTCGGCGAACACCGGGGTGCCGCCCGCCCAGTGGGCGGCGTGGGCGGTGGCGGAGAAGGTGAAGCCGGGCATCACCACCGGCCGTCCGTCGGCGACGCCGGCCGCCTGGAGCACCAGCATCAGGCCGGCGGTGCAGTTGGAGACCGCCACCACGTGCGGCACGTCCAGCAGCTTGGCGGCGGCCTCCTCCAACTCGGCGACGGTCCGGCCGTTGGTCAGCTGTCCGCTGTCCAGCACGGTGCCGAGCCGCTCCAACAGGGCGGCGCGGTCCGGGACCTGGACGCGGGTGAGCGGCAGGCCCTCGGGGAACGCGGGCGTGCCGCCGAGGGCGGCGGGCAGGGCAAGGGTGTCGGTGGTCATGGCGCGGTGGATCCCCCCTGGCTCGGTGACTGGGTCGGTGACTGGCCCGCTGTCGGGCTCTTTGACTGGGCCGGTGACTGGCCCGCTGTCGGGCTCCTTGACTGGGCCGGTGACTGGCTCGGCACTCGCGTCGGCGGCAGGCCCGGAGTCCGGGGCGGCGGCCGGAGCGCGGACGCTTCGCCGGCCTCCGGCCCGCCCGCGTGGACGCGGTGGGCCTCGGGGGGCCGCCGGCCCCCGCCCCACTGGCCCGGCGCGACCCGCCAGACCGGCGGCGGCCGGCGCTCGGCGGTCCCCCGGGCGACGGTGGAGGCGGCCGGGACGACCAGCAGGACCAGCACCAGGGGCAGGACCTGGACGCGTTCGCGCGACAGGATGCCCATGTTGTTGATGGTCGAGAAGGCCCAGCAGAACAGCAGGGTGTAGACGGCGGTGAAGGCGATGTACGAGCGCTGCACGAAGAGCCGGGGCAGCCGGCGCAGCCGCGGCCAGCCCCGGATGAACATCACCAGCAGCGCGAAGCACTCCACCGACTGGATCAGGTTCTGGATGTTCGAGGCCTCGAACGGGAACGGCCGGAACAGCACGCTGACCACGGCGACCGGCAGCCCGGCCGGGTTCAGGCTGAACTTCGGCGCGGCGTCCTCCGGGGCGGTCGCGCTGATCATCGAATTGCCCTGGCTGGTGCGCCGCGAGGTCTCCGAGAGCACCTGGTTGACCGCGTCGCCGCCGGTGCCGTCGGTGCCGAAGAAGGTCGAGACCTGCTGCAGCATCAGCACCGCCATCGCGCCCAGCACCACGGCGGTCAGGATGGTCCGCAGCGGCCCGAGCGCGCTGGCCTGCCGCGGTCGCTCGCGCAGCACGTAGGCGACCATCAGCCCCGCCCCGGCGAGCGCGGTGACGTGCGGGCGGACCATCGCGGTGCCGACCGACCCGAGCGCGATGCAGGCGAAGGCGCCGAACCGGCGGTCCAGCAGCCGGGCGGTGCCGTAGGTGGTCAGACCCAGGCAGAACATCATCCAGGCGTCCTTGCCGATGCTGGACGGCCAGAACAGCAGCGAGGGCAGGAAGAAGACCAGCTTGGCGTACTTCCGGGTGTCCGCCTCGGGGAAGGCGATCTGCAGGGCCCGCCAGAACAGCAGCAGGCCCCAGAAGCCGAGCCAGGAGAAGACCAGGAAGCCGCCGATCAGCGAGGGGCCGGTGATCGCGTAGACCACGCCGGTGACGATGATGACGAAGCCGGTACCGGCGACCTTCATCCCGAGGTCGTAGTGGACGCCGGCCAGGAGGTCGGCCTGGTCCAGGTAGGCGGCGAGCTCGGTGCCCTTCTGGTGGTACATCTTGGCGTCGGCGGCGCCGCCGTACAGCACGAAGGCCATCAGGTAGCGGGGGAAGGCGCAGAACAGTTTGGCGGTCATGGCCAGCATCAGCAGCCGGAACACGTCCCGCTCGGGGTTGGCGGCGGCGATCCGGGCCAGGATCGGGGTGCCGACGGCCATCAGCATCGGGAGGATCAGCAGCGCGCCCCAGGTGTCGTACGAGGTGTGCACCATCGCGACGACGAAGACCGTGACGTAGCCCGTGACCAGCGCGGCGGCGACGGCGGACGGCCAGGGCACCCGGGACCGGACGGCGGCGACGGCGGCGGCCGGTCGGGGCCCGCGGGCCGGCGCGACCCGGGCCGGAGGCGGCCGGGTCATCAGAAGACCTCCAGGTCGCCGAGGCTGAACCGCCAGTCGGACAGGGTCAGTGCGGTCCGGCCGGTCGGGGTGCGGGCGGTCAGCGTCATCCCGGTGCGGGGGGCCCGCAGGAAGCCGGAGCGCAGCGCGGCGGCGGCGGCCTCGGTGCCGGGCGAGAGATGGGTGGCGACGTGGTCGCAGCCGGACTCGCGGGCGGCGGCGCGCAGCAGCCGGGCCGCGCTGTCCCGGTCGCCGGGGCGGACCAGTACGTCGGCGAGGGTGAACTCGGCGAGCGGGCCGCGCCGTCGGGGCCGGCCGATCGCCAGGCCGGTGAGCTCGCCGCCGCGGTGGCAGGTGAGGACCCGGTAGTCCAGTCCGGGTGCCCGGCCGTAGCGCCAGCGCAGGAACTCCGGGGTGCGCAGGACGGCGAGCCGTGGATCGGCACGGTCGGCGGCGGCCCGTTCGCGCAGCAGCTCGGCCAGGGGGCCGTCGGTGCCGGGGGAGGTGCCGGTGTCGCCGCCGGTCGGGCCGCCGGTCGGGCCGAGGTCCGGGCCGGGGTCCGGCACCCGGTCGGCGAACCAGGACCGGGCGGTGGGCAGCCGGCAGTCCGGCGGTTCGGTCGCGCCGGCCGGGACGCGGGCCAGCGCCGCCCGCACCCCCCGGGCGAACGCGGCCGGCCGGACCGGTCGCAGCGCCACCGGTACCCGGCCGAGCTCCTGCCAGCCCATCCTCCGGTAGCCGGGCAGGCTGTTGCCGTTGGGCGTGTTGAACACCAACTCGGCCTGACCGCTCACCTGTTCGAGCAGATCCTGGGTGAGCCGGCGGAAGATGCCGCGGCCCCGGAAGTCCGGGTGGGTGGCGGTGTCCACCGGCCGGACGGCGGCGACGGTGCGCCCGGTGACGCCCTCGTGCCACTGCCAGGGCAGGAAGAGCCGCACGCCCGCGAGCCGTCCGTCGGAGGTCTCGGCGACCAGGCCGGGGCTGGCGCCGAAGGGCCCCAACCGGTGTTTCCAGTGGAAGAAGTCGGCGGTGCGGGTGCCGGTCGGGCCGCCGGCCAGCGAGGCGGTCAGCAGATCGAGCACCGCCGGGAGGTCGGCCTCCGCGAGCGGGCGGAAGGTCAGCTCGGCAGGAGCGGGCAGGGCACTCACGTCCGGACTCGCTCTCCGTTCGGTGGTTGGAGCCTTCGGGGGATCGACGGGAGGTGTCGACACGGCGGCTCAGTGCCGCAGGACCTGCTCGTACACCGCCTCGACGGCCCGCTGGGCGCCCGCGACGTCGAACCGCCGGGCGCGTTCCCGGGCCGCCGCGCCGAGGCGCTCCCGCAGCTCCCGGTCGTCGGCGAGCCGGCCGAGGGCGGTGGCCAGGGCGGCCGGATCGCCCGGCTCGACCAGGAGACCCTGCGCGCCGTCGTCCAGGACCTCCGGTATGCCGCCCACCCGGGTGACCACGGACGGCAGGCCGCTGGTCATCGCCTCCATCAGGGCCACCGGCAGACCCTCCTGGCGGGAGCTCAGGGTGAACACGTCCAGGCCGGGCAGCAGGGCCGGGACGTCCGGGCGCGAGCCGGCGAACAGGACGCGGTCGGCCACGCCCGACTCGGCGGCGTGGGCACGCAACCGACCGTCCAGCGGGCCGGTGCCGATCAGCACCAGCCGGGCCCCCGGGTGCCGGCGGAGCAGCTCCGCGTGCGCGGCGAGCAGGGTGGCCTGGTCCTTCTTCGGGGTCAGATTGCCGACCGTGCCGACCACGAAGGCGTCCTGCGGCAGGCCGAGTTCGGTCCGGGCGGCGGCGCGGGCGGCCGGTCCCTGCGGGGCACCGGCCAGATCCGGGCCGTGGTGCACCACGCGCACCCAGGCACCGGGGCGGCGGCGGGCGGCCGGGATGGTGCGCTCGACGGCGTGCGAGACGGCCACCACCGCGTCGTTGCGCCGGTAGGTCAGCGCGTTGGCCCAGCGGGTGACCGGGCGGTAGCGGTCCCAGACGTTGTGCTCGGTGTGCACCAGGCGCGGCGACCCGGCGCCGCCGAGCCCGTACGAGAGCAGCCGGGCGGCGGTGGCCGGGACGGGCATGTGGGTGTGCACCAGGCCGTAGCGGCGCTCGGCGAGCAGCCGGCGCAGGCGCAGCGGCCAGCGCGGGTCGGCCCGGCCGGGGGTGCCCGGCACGCCGCCCAGGCAGTGCACCCGCACCCCGGCCTCGGCGAGCGCCGGAGCGAGCGCGTCCTTCCAGGGCAGCACGTACGCGACCTCGACCTCGTAGCGCGAACCGTCCACGTGACGGGCGCAGTTGAGCAGCAGCTGTTCGGCGCCGCCCCGGCCGAGGCCCTTGGCCAGCCAGAGCACCCGGGTGCGACCGGTCACCGCTCCTCCGCCTCGCGCAGCAGGGCCGGTTCGCCCTGGTCGCCGCCGGCCGGGCCGGCCTGGGGGCCGTGGCCGTTGACGCCCGGGCCGGGCCGGTCCGCCCCCGGGCCGAGGGCGTCACGTCGGGCCCAGCTCGGCGTCGTCCGGTCGCCCGCCCGGTCCGTGCGGCGGTCCGTGCCCGGCTCCGCGTTCCGGTCCGTGGCCCGTGCCGCGGACGGCGCGGCCGTGCGCGGCAGGGCGGACCGGTCGGCCCGTCCGCCCGGCGCCACCGGCCCGCCGCCCACCCCGGTGCGCCGGCGCCGCCCGCCCGGCCCGAAGCTGCCGAGCAGTGCCACCCCGGCCACCGGCACGCCGCTCCGGGCGAGCAACTCGGCCACCCGATCGGCTTGTTCGGGGGTCACATTGCCGCTGCGCACGGTCACCAGCACCGCGTCGGCGTGCTGGACGAGGTCGAACGCGTCGTTGGCGTGCAGCAGCGGCGAGGTGTCCACCAGGATCACGTCGGCGTACCGGCGGGCCCGGCGCAGGACTTCGGCGGCGCGCAGCACCAGCGCGGCGGGGTACGCGGTGGTGTTGCCGCCGGTGATCAGCGAGACGCCCGCCACGTTGGTCGGCCGGATCAGCTCGTCCAACTCGCCGAGCTGCTCGCCGCTGAGCAGCTCGGCCATCCCCGGACCGCCGCCCACCCCGAGGTGGGCGTGCAGCTGCGGGTGGCGGAAGTCGCAGTCCAGGACGAGGACCGCGCGCCCGGTCTCGGCCAGCGCGGCGGCCAGGTTGGCCACGGTGGTCGTCCGGCCGTCGCCGCTGCTGCCGGAGGCGACCAGCACCACCGGCGCCGGATCGGCGGCCCGGCGCGGGGCGCGGTCGGCGCGCTCCCACTCGGCGGGCCCGGCGGCCGACCGGCCGAGCGCGTCCGGACCGGTGAGCAGCAGCGTGGAGCGCAGTGAGCGGTACGCCTCGGCGGCCGGGTCCGAGGGTCGGGCGCGGACCAGCGGTTCGCGCAACCGCCGCAGTCGGCGGGAGAGTTGCGGTACCTCGCCGATGACCGGCAGGTTGAACCCCTCCTCGACGGCGTTGCGGGTGCGCAGCCGGGTGTCCATCCGGCTGAGCATCAGCGCGGCGACCACCCCGAGCCCGAGGCCGAGCGCGACCGCCAGGCCGAGCCGCACGCTCCGACTGGGGGTGGAGAGGAGGTTGCCGGCGCTCTGCCGGGCGTCGATGCTGCCCCACTGCTGGATGGCGTCGGTCTGGACGCCGTTCTGCAGCTTGCTGATCGCGGTGAGCGTGGCGGTCAGCGAGGTGGACGCGGCGGTCAGCTTGGGCTGGAGCTTGGGCTGGTCGCCGGGCGAGGAGCGGTTGAACTGCTGCTGGATGTCGTCCAGTTGCTTCTGCTGGGCGTCCGCCTGGGTCTGCAGCTTCTTGACGGTCTCGGCGGCGCTCTTCGCGGACTCGTCGCTGAATCCCTTGATGATCGCGGCCGAGTAGGCGGCCGCCAGGTCGGAGCAGGACTGCTGGGTCGGCCCGGTGGTGGCGATCGAGAGCATCTGGGCGCTGTCGGCGGTCACGGTCCGACGGGCGATCACCGCCGCCGCGTCGGCGATGCCGAGTTGCTTGGCCGCCGCCGTCGCGACGTCCGAGCCCTGGGCGTACGAGAGCACCTGGTCGGCCCGCACGGTGTCGCCGGCCCCCGCGACCGGCGTGATGGCGACCTTGCACTTCCATTTGGCGTTGTCCACCGTGTCACCGGTGGGGGTCAGCAGCCAGCCGACGACGAGCGCGGCGAGCGTGCAGCCGACGAGCAGCCGCCAGTACCGCCGCAGGACGGTCAAGTGGTTTGCCGGTTCCACCGGTCGGATCCCCTCGCGTTCGTGGTGCGGTGGTGCTGTCGAGCTCCCGTCGGGAGCGCCGCGGTCCGGGTGCCGCTGTCTCTGACCGTCCCGCGCCGTGCTCCCGGCCCGGTGGAATCCCTCGCCCGATGTCGCAACTCGCCCCCCTGACGACTCGCTCCCGGCGGCGCGGCGGTGCCTGGCCGGGCCGCGCCGGCCGCGCTCCTGACACGCCGCGCACCGACCCCCGCCGCCGACCCCGCCGCCGGTCCCCCTGCGATGCTTGCCGAGCCGCGACGTGCGGCGCAACCGCTTTGGCGATACTGGGGCCGCCCGGTGACCGGGAGGCCGTCCGGACCGCTCGGATCCCGTCAGATCGCGCGCAGGCGCAGCGAGCGCTCGTAGAACTCGACCATCTGCGCCGACACCTGATGCAGCGTGAAGGAGGTGAGAAACCGCGCCCGCGCGGACTTCGACCGGACCCGGGCCGAGGCCCGGTCCTGGAGGGTGTCGACGAGCGCCGTCGCCAGGGCGCCCGGTCGTTCGGCCGGCACCAGCCGGGCGTAGTCCTCCGACCCGACCGTCTCGCGCAGCGCCGGCACGTCCGCGCAGACCAGCGGCACGCCGACGCCCATCGCCTCCATCGCGGCGCTCCCCAGGCCCTCCCAACGGGACGGCACGGCGAACGCGTCGGACGCGGCCATCAGGTCGAAGACGTCGTCGCGCGGCCCGAGGAAGCGCACGCCGCCCGCCGCCTCGGCGAGCGTCGTCAACCGGGGCGTCTCGGTGCCCTCGCTGCCGGCCAGCAGCAGCACCGCGTCCGGCTCGGCCCGCAGCACCGCCGGCCATGCCTCCAGGAGGACGTCCAGGCCCTTCTGGTACTGCTGGCGCGCTGCCGCCAGCACCACCGGCGCGTCCTGCGGCAGGTCCAGCGCGGCCCGGACGGCGGCCCGCCGCTCCGGGGTGACGATGCCCAGCAGCTCCGGGTCGCGCCCGCGCGGCACCACGTCGATCCGCTCCCGCGACACCCGCAGCCGCTGCGCCATCGCCCCGGCGACGTGCCTGGTCAGCGCGTGGAACCGGCGGGTGCCCTGGGCGGTCGCCGCGTCCACCGCCTGCGCGGCCCGCACCTTCCAGGGGCTGAGGCCGCGCGCGTTCAGGTGCTCCGGCCCGTACGCCGAGTTCACCAGGCTGGAGACCACCGGCGTCCGGGCCGACAGCGCGGCGGCCCGGCCGAGCACGTCCGACTCGTACAGGGTGGTGTGGACGAGATCCGGGCGGCGCTCACGGACCAGCCTGCGCAGCGCGGCGACGGTCCGGCCCCGGGTGGCCCGGCCGACGCCGAACACATCGGCGCCCGCCCCGGTCAGCTCCGGCTGGAAGCCGCCGGGCGAGTCCTTGAGGTAGGCGACATCCAGCTTCACCCCGGCCCGCACCAGTTGGGGTGCCATCGCGACCAGACCCTGCTCGGCCCCGCCGACCCTGCTCACGCTGTCGATCACATAGAGCACATGCACAGGCCAACCCCCGCCCTCCTGGGCGCGGCCGGTCTCCCATGCCGGCCGGCACCCTGACTGCCGATCAGCATCGCAGGTGGCGCCGCCCGGCCGCCAGGTATTCGGCCAGGAGCGTCCCGCCGTCGCGGGGCGGCCGGGGGCGGCCGGGGGCGCGCACCCGGGCGCGTGACCGACGCCGGCAGCGTACGACGGCACCCGATCGGCGCCCGAGCGGGGCACCCGCGCTGGCGCGCGGGCCACCACTGGGTTGTGCGAAGGGGCTGCCCCGCGCCTGCCCCTGTGCCAAGGTCTTTCCCATGCCCGACGCGACGCCGGCGAAGACGGCCGGAACCCGCCCCCGCATCCTGCACGTGATCACCGACCCGCGCCGCCGCGGCGCCCAGAACCTCGCCCGGGACCTCCACCGGGAACTGCGCCGCCGGGGCCAGGCCTCCGCCCTGCGCGCCCTCGCCCCGCACCCCGACGCGGTCCCCGACGCGCCCGACACCCTCGGCACCGCCGTGCTCGGCCCCGCCCGGCTGCACCCCGCGACCCTGCTCGCCCTCCGCTCCGCGGCGCGCACCGCCGACCTGGTCGTCGCGCACGGCTCCGCCACCCTCCCGGCCTGCGCCCTCGCCCTGGCCGGCACCCGCACCCCGTTCGTCTACGCCTCCATCGGCGACCCCCGGCACTGGACGGCGACCCCACTGCGCCGGCTGCGCACCGGGGCCCTGCTGCACCGTGCCGCCGCCGTCACCGCGCTCGCCGACGAGGCCCGCGACATTCTGCAGCGGCATTTCAAACTGCCCGCCGGGAAGGTCCGCACCATCCCCAACGCCCGCCCCGCCGACCGCTACCCGCCCGCCGGGAGCGAGGCCGAGCGGCGCGCCGCCCGCCAGTCGCTCGGCCTGCCCGCCGAGGGCCTGCTGGTCGCCTGGGTCGGCGCGATCGCGCCCGAGAAGCGGCTCGACCTCGCCCTGGACGCCCTCGACCGGCTCCCCGACGTGCGTCTCGCGGTGGCCGGTGACGGTCCGCTGCGCACCGCCCTCGAACGGCACCCGGCCGCCGCCCGGGCCCAGTTCCTCGGCACCCTCACCGACCCGGCCCCGCTCTACCGGGCCGCCGACGCCCTGCTGCTCAGCAGTGACAGCGAGGGCGTGCCCGGGGTCCTGATCGAGGCGGCGCTCGCCGGACTGCCCGCCGTCGCCACCGATGTCGGCTGGGTCCGCTCGGTGGTCCGCGACGGTGTCACCGGCGCGCTGGTCGTGCCCGGCGACCCGGTCGTGCTCGCCGAAGCCCTGGCCAAGGTGCTGGCCGGCGACCGGACGGCGCTCGGCGCGGCCGCCCGGGAGCACGTGCTGGAGCACTGCGAACTCGGGGTGGTCGCGGATGCCTGGCAGCGGCTCTTCGCCGACCTGTGGGGCCGCTGACCGGGGCACCCGGCCGCGCAGGGGCCGCCACGCAGGGGCCGCCGCGCCTGGCCGCCGCGCAGGGCCGTCGCACGCGGCACGCCGCACGCGGGCCGTCGGCCGGGCTGCGCCGATCGGGCGAATCCCGGCCCGGCCCGCTCGGGGCGAGTGGCCCCTGGCGTTCCGTCACGGCGACACTACCCGGTGTGAAAAACCTGTTGAGGTCCACCCTCCTGCTCGCCGTCGCCACCGGGATCGCCGCTTCCCCCGTCCAGGCCGGCGCGGCCACCACCCACCAACCGTCCCGCGAGGGCGCCCAGTCCGTCCGGGTCGACCAGCTGAAGCCGGTGCGCGAGAGCGCCCGTACCGAGGCCGTCGAGTTCTTCTGGTACGACTGCGGCCACTCCCAGCAGCTGGAGCAGCCGCTCCAGACCTGGGCCGAGAAGCACCGCGCCGACGTCACCCTGCGCCGGGTGCCCGCGATCTGGCAGGGCAGTCCCGAGGAGCGCGCGCAGCGCGGTCACGCGCGCCTCTACTACACGCTGGAGCGCCTCGGCCTGGTCGAGCGCCTGCAGACCAGCGCCTTCCGTGCCGTCCACTCCAACGAGCAGGACCTCACCACCGAGGACGCCACGACCGACTGGGCGGTGCGCCAGGGCATCGACGCGCAGACCTTCCGGGACGCGTACCGCGCCGCCGACGTGCAGCGGTCCGTGGACGACGCCGCCGCGCAGTTCGTCCAGTACCAGATCAACGAGGTGCCCACCGTGGTCGTCCAGGGCGAGGAGCGGACCTCGCCGACCAGGGCCGGCGGCGTCGAGGCGATGCCCGCTGCCCTCGACCGGCTGGTCGAGCAGGACCAGCAGCGCAACCCCCGGCACTGACCCCCCTCCGGTCGGACCGATCACCTTCACCGAACCGACCCCCGGCGACCACACTCTGTGCCAGAGTGGACGCCGGGCCGCACCGCCGGGGTCGAGAACTGCCGTGGTGGCAGGCCCACTTCTCGATACCGGCGGTACCGGAGAGGGCAGGGGTCCGTGGGGGGACAACGCGCGCAACTCGTCGCCGACGAGCGCGACAGCCAGACATCGGCCGGGTCGGGTCGGCCCGCGGTCGCGGACGGGCCGCCACCCGAACTGGTCTTCAAACGCCGGCTGCGCCCCGCGCAGGTGGCCCGGGAGCTGTGGGGCGCGCGGGAGCTGGTACGCGCCCTGGCCGAGCGCGACCTGCGCGCCCGCTACAAGCAGGCCGTGCTCGGCTTCGCCTGGGCGGTGCTGACCCCGCTGGCACTCTGCGCCATCTTCACCCTGGTCTTCCACCGTGCCGTGAAGATCGACACCGGCTCGGTGGACTACCCGCTCTTCGCCTACGTCGGCCTGATCGTCTGGCAGTTCTTCAGCAACACCATGAACCAGGGCGCGCTGAGCCTGGCCAACAACCTCAGCCTGCTGAACAAGGTGTACTGCCCGCGTGAGGTCTTCCCGCTGGCCACCATGCTGGTCGCCGGGGTGGACATGGTGATCGGCGTCGGCGTCCTCGGCCTGCTCTTCCTGATCTTCTGGACCGCCCCGGCCGCCACCTTCCTCTGGGTGCTGCCGCTGCTGGCCATCCAGTTCGCCTTCACCTACGGCGTCGCGCTGATCCTCTCGGTCGCCGTGGTCTACCTGCGCGACGTCCGCCACCTGCTGCCGATCATCACGCAGATGGGCGTGTTCGCCACCCCCGTCGCGTACCCGCTGGCGCAGATCCCGCAGCGCCTGCAGGAGGTCTACGTCGGCTTCAACCCGCTGGGCGCGGTTATCGAGGGCTACCGCGGCGCCCTGCTGTACGGCGACGCGCCGGACGCCACGCTCACCGCGGTCGCCGCGGTCTCCTCGGTGGTGTTCCTGGTCGGCGGGTACCTGCTGTTCAAGAAGCTGGAGACGGGGATCGCCGATGTCGCCTAGCCAGACCCACCCGCTGGGTACCATCCGCACCGACCGGGTGTGGAAGCGGTTCAAGGCCGACCAGCAGCGGATGCTGCTGCGCGACAAGGTCGACGCGATGGCCCGCCGGCTGCGCGGCGAGAAGGGTGAGGAGTGGCGCTGGGCGCTGCGCGACATCACCCTGCACATCGAGCCGGGCGAGTCGGTCGGTCTGATCGGCTCCAACGGCTCCGGCAAGTCCACCTTGCTGAAGATGCTGACCCGGGTGATGTACCCGTACGGCGGCGTGATCGACGTGCGCGGCCGGATCGGCGCCCTGATCGAGATCAGGGCCGGCATCCACCCGGACCTGACGGGCCGGGAGAACATCTACCTGTTCGGCGCGTTGCTCGGTCTGCGCCGCCGTGAGGTGGCCGGCCGCTTCGACGACATCGTGGAGTTCGCCCGGCTGGGCGGCGCGATCGACCGGCAGGTGAAGTTCTACTCCTCCGGCATGCAGATGCGTCTCGGCTTCGCCGTCGCCGCCTACCTGGAGCCCCACGTGCTGCTGGTGGACGAGGTGTTGGCGGTCGGCGACGCCGTCTTCCAGCAGCGCTGCCTGGACCGGATGCGGGAGGTCGCCGAGCAGGGCACCACCATCGTCTTCGTCTCCCACGACCTGCCCGCCGTGGAGTCCATCTGCCGGCGCGGGATCTGGCTGGAGCAGGGCGCGGTCCGGGTGGACGCGGGCATCAAGGACGCGATGGCCGGCTACCGGGACTCCATCGAGGCGCAGTCGGAGTCCGGCGGTCGTACCGGGGAGCCGCTGCGCCTGCTCAAGCACGCCCTCCGGGGCGAGGACCGTGACGGCCTCACCACCGACGAGCCGATGACGGTCGAACTGACCCTCGGCGGTGACTACCGGGGGGACGCCACCCTGCACCTGGGGGTCAGCGAGGGCACCTCCAGTCCGATCTTCCAGATCAGCCACGAAGTCCGGCTCACCGGCGAGGACCACCAGGTCGCCTGCGTGATCCCCCGACTGCCGCTGCCCCGCGGGCGCTACACGCTCTGGGCCGGCGTCTACAGCATCGGCAGGACCGACGGCGGCACGCTGATGAGCTGGCACTCGGTCGGCCAGTTCGACGTGTTCGGGCCGATGCTGGACTCGCCGCCGCGCGCGGTCGTGCTGGCCGCCCCGGTGTTCGTCCCGCACCACTGGGAGGAGTGACCCGTGAGCCCTGTCCGGGTGCTGGTCCACCTCAACAACCTCGCCCTGGGCGGCGCCCAGCTCAACGCGGTCGACATCGCCCGTACCCTGCGCGACCGCGGGCACGATCCGGTGCTGTTCGCCCAGGGGGTGGCGGGCCCGGCCCCCCTGCTCGACGTGGCGGCCGGGCACGGCCTCGACGTGGTGGTCGCGGGCGGGCCCGACACCCCGCGCGCCGACGTCCGCCGTCGGCTCGGCCGGCTCGCCGCCGAGCACGGCAGCCAGCTGCTGCACGCCTGGGAGGTCCGGGCGGCCCGCAACTCCTACTTCGGGCCCGGCCGTTACGGCCGGCTGCCGGTGGTCACCACCTTCTACGGCATCCGGATGCTGCGCGGCATCCCCCGGCACCAGCCGCTGGTGCTGGGCCTCGGCGCGCTGCTGGGGGACGGCCGGGCCTTCGGGCACCAGGACGTCAGCCTGATCGAACCGCCGGTCAACACCGCCACCGACGGGCCGGGCCGGGCGGACGGCGCCGCGTTCCGGCGCGAACACGGCATCCGGGACGACGAGTTGCTGCTGGTCATCGTCACCCGGCTGGTCCCCGCGCTGGAGAAGGACGCCGGCGCCGAACTCACCGTCGAAGCCGTGCGGCGGCTCGACGACCCGCGGGTGCGGCTCGTCGTCGTCGGCGCCGGCCCCAGTCTGGAGCGGCTGCGCGCCCGCGCCGCTTCGGCCAATGCCGCGCTCGGCCGCCAAGCCGTACTGGTCCCGGGCCAGTTGGCCGACCCGAGACCGGCCTACGACGCCGCCGACATCGTCCTCGGCATGGGCGGGTCGGCCCTGCGCGGTCTCGCCTTCGCCAAGCCCGTCGTCGTCCACGGCGCCGCCGGCTACACCGCCGTCCACGAGCCGGGTCCGCTGGTCGAGCCGCACGCCTCGCGGTGCATGTACGGCTTCGGTGACGGCTCGCGGGTGCCCGAGCCGCTGGCGGACCAACTCCGCGACCTGCTCGACGACCCGGCCCGCCGGGCGCGGTTGGGCGACTGGGGCCGGGAGTGGGTGGTCGGGCGGTTCTCGCTGGACAGCGTCACCACCGCGTTCGAGGACCTGTACACCCGGGTACTGGCCCGGCCGGCGCGGGTGACCGGCTGGTTGAAGGACCTGGAGCAGATGACCAGGTACGAGTTCACCAAGCCCGCCGCGCTGCGGATACTGCGGCGCTGACGGCGGCGACGGCGGGGGACGGTGCACGGCCGTGCCACCGTCCCAGGTCCGCTCGGCGGGGCGGGGGCCTAGCGGCGCAGCAGCAGGGTGACGAAGCCGAGCGTGCCCCGGTAGCCGTGCAGCCACTCGGCACGGTGCCGGTCGGCGGCCTCGCGGGCGGCCGCCGCGTCCGGGTGGTCCGGGTGGTCCAGTGCCCACTGCGCGAGCGAGCCCGTCCAGGAGAACTCGTAGTCGTCCCACTCCTGGAGGCTGCTGACGTAGCCGTACACCGGTGTCCAGCCGTCCGCGATCACCCGGTCCGTGGTGGTCGCCAGATCCGCGAAGTCCTCCCGGGCCGCGCCCAGGCCGTCCAGGACGGCCGCGGTGGGCTCGCGCTCCCAGAAGGCCTCGCCGACCAGCACCCGGCCGCCCGGCGCCAGGTGCTCGCGGGCCGCCGCGAGCGTCGGCAGCAGCCCGCCGAAGGCGTGCGTCGCCCCGATGCTCAGCACCAGGTCGAACGGCTCCCGCGCGCTGAACTCCGCCGCCTCCAGGTGGTGCAGGCCGAGCCGCCGCGCCACCCCGACCGCCTCCGCCGTCTCCCGGGCCCGGGTCAGCGCGGTGGCGTCGAGGTCCACCCCGACCGCCTGCCAGCGCGGGTGCGCGGCGAGCGCCCGGATCAGCCAACCGGCCTCCCCGCAGCCGAGGTCCAGGGCCCGGCCGGCCTCGGTGTGCGCGGTGGCACGGGCCAGCAGCCGCGCCACCGACTCGTCGGTGATCGGGGCGGCGATCGGGTGGTGGGCGTGGGCGAGGCGGGAGATCGTCTGGCGGTCCATTCGAACAGTGTGGACCACCCGGGGTTCAGTAGGTGCGGCCTTTCCACCGCGTTCCGAGGCCGCGCCAGTGCCGCACCGCCGAGTCCACCGTCATCAGCAGGTACAGCGACGCGGTGAACGGCAGCAGCAGCGCGGCCGGCGCCGGCTGCCGGTAGTAGCGCAGCATCGGCAGGAAGGTCCCGGTCATCAGGGCCCACGCGGCCCCGCCGGCCGCGGCCACCGCGGCGTGCCCGGTGACCAGCCCGGCCACGGTGGCCGTCGGCGGCACCAGGTAGACCAGCGCCAGCCCCGCCACCGTCCCGGCCAACAGCAGGGGTGAGTGCCGCAGCTGGGCGTAGGCGCTGCGCGAGACCATCCGCCAGAGCTGGCCGAGCCGCGGGTAGGGCCGGACGCTGTCCACCTGGTCGGCCAGCCCCAGCCAGATCCGGCCGCCGGTCGCCTTCACCACCCGGGCCAGCGACACGTCGTCGATCACCGCGCCCCGGATCGCCGCCACGCCGCCCGCCCGCTCCAGCGCCTCGCGCCGCACCAGCGAGCAGCCGCCCGCGGCGGCGGCCGTCCGGGCCCCCGGGCGGTTGCCGCGGCGGAACGGGTACAGCTGGGCGAAGAAGTAGACGAAGGCCGGTACGATCAGCCGCTCCCAGCCGGTCTCCACCCGGAGCCGGGCCATCTGGGAGACCAGGTCCCGGCGGTCGCTCTCGGCGGCGGCCACCAGTTCGGCGAGCGAGTCCGGACCGTGCGCGATGTCCGCGTCGGTGAGCAGCAGGTACTCGGCGTCCGGACCGGCCAGCTCGATCCCGTGCCGCAGCGCCCACAGCTTGCCGGTCCAGCCCGGCGGCAGCGGGGGAGGGGTGGTGACGGTCAGCTCCAGGCCCTCGGCCCGGCCGAGCGCCGCCGCCAGCGCGCCCGTCCCGTCCGAGCTGTGGTCGTCGACCAGGATCACCCGGGCCCGCCCCGGGTACTTCTGTGCGAGCAGGCTCGGCAGGCTCAGCGGCAGCACCTCCGCCTCGTCCCGGGCCGGCACGACCACCGCGACCTGCGGCCAGCGGGCCGGTGGCCGGCGCGGCGGCAGCCGTACGTCGGTGCGCCAGAACAGCCCGTGGCAGCAGGTCAGCCAGAGCCAGACCAGCAGGGAGAGGACGGCGATCCACAGCAGGACGGTCACCCGGGCAGTCTGCCGCACCAGGGGCCCGGTGCGGTGGATCGACTAAAGTCTTGCCCTGTGAAGATCGCACTGATGGACTCGGGAATCGGCCTGCTGGCCGCCGCCGCCGCTCTGCGGAACCTGCGGCCGGACGCCGACCTGGTGCTCTCCTCCGACCCGGCCTCGATGCCCTGGGGCCCGCACACACCGGCCGAGATCACCGAACTCGCGCTCGGGTGCGCGCGGGCGGCGGCGGCCCTCGAACCGGACGCGCTCGTGATCGCCTGCAACACCGCCTCCGTCCACGCGCTCGACACGCTCCGGGCCGAACTGGAGCCCGCGCTGCCCGTCATCGCCACCGTCCCGGCCATCAAGCCGGCCGCCGCGCTCGGCGGACCGGTCGCGATCTGGGCCACTCCGGCCACCACGGGCAGCCCCTACCAGCGCGGTCTGATCCGGGACTTCGCCGGACCGGCCGCCGTCACCGAGGTCGCCTGCCCCGGCCTGGCGGACGCCGTCGAGCACGGCGACGACGCCGCGATCGACGCGGCCGTCGCCGACGCGGCGGCCCGCACGCCGGCGGGCACGGCGGCCCTCGTGCTCGGCTGCACCCACTACGAGCTGGTCGCCGACCGCATCCGCGCCGCCGCCGCGCCGGTCGCCGCCGCGCACCTCACCCTGCACGGCTCCGCCGAGGCCGTCGCGGCCCAGGCGCTGCGGCGGGCCGGCGACCCCGTTCGCCGGGGCGGCGGCACGCTCACCGTCCTCCACGCGGGCCGTGCCGCCGTCCTCCCGGCCGCGGTCCTGCTGTACCCGCAGGGTCGCGACCTCACCGCCGCCGCGGCCCCGGCCGCCTGACCTCACCACCACCGGCGCCGCCCGTGTCCGGCCGGCCGGGCACGAACCGGCCCCCGGGGGGGGGGGGTGGGGCCGGGCCGCAAAGACCCCCCC
>NZ_JBHYYB010000057.1:39947-59788 GCF_042752535.1 Kitasatospora sp. NPDC059327
GCGGGGGCGGGCGCGCCCCGCCCGGCCCCGGTGGGGGTGTCGGTCGCGCGCCCCCATCCCCCCCGCCCCGGGGCCCGGCTCCCGGTCGCTACGCCACGGCCTGGCCGCGCCAGCGCCGGTAGGCCGGTTCGAGCCCGGACAGGATGGTGTCGAAGCGGCGGGTGCTGGTGGTGGAGTCGACCTGGAGCCGGCTGATCTGGAGCGGGTGGTCGGGGAGGCGGGGGCCGAGGCGGTGGTCGGAGAGGAACCCCAGCCGGTACCCCAGCTCCTGCAGGACGGTTTCGGCGCGCGGGTCGTGACCCCCGTCCGGATAGGCGAACGCGATCGGCGGTTCACCCAGCCAGCGGGTGAGCGCGTCGTGCGCGCCGGTGATCTCGGTCCGGACCGTGACGTCGTCGCAGCGTCCGAGGCAGGGGTGCCCCTGGGTGTGGTTGCCGATGGCGACGCCGCCGTCGCGCAGGGCGATCAGGTCGGCCGGGGTGAGCTGGTCCTGCCGGGGCGGCCGCCGGTCCGCGCTGACCCGTAGCTCCTGGAGGCTGCGCCGCCGGTCCGGGTCGGGCATGGCCTTGAGCCGGCGCAGCAGCTCCGAGGGGTGCCCGCAGTCCAGCGAACGGGCGCGCCCGCCGTGCCGGGCCAGGAAGTCGGCCTCGTGCCACCAGAACGGCCGCTCCGTGCCGATCAGCTCGGAGATGACGAACGCGGTCGCCGGGATGCCCCGGTCGTTGAGGGCCGGCAGGGCGTGGGTGAGGACGCTGCGGTCGGCGTCGTCGAAGGTGACCAGCACGCTGCGGGCGGGCAGCGGCCGTCGCTCGGCGACGGCCTGCTGGACGGCCGCCAGCGAGACGGGCGTGGCGAGTCGTCGGAGCCGGTCGAGCTGGGCGCCGAAGGACCGCGGGTCGGTCACGCCGTGGTAGGCGAGCACGGCGAGCCGCTGCGCGGCCCGGGCCCGGAACAGTGGTTGGACGGGCGCGAAGCGCAACCAGTCGCCCCGCTCCTCGGGCCGGTCCGGCTCGGGCCGCGCGGCGTGTCGCCGGGTGGCCCGCCGGCCGCGGGGCAGCGGCTGGGGGACGGCGGTCACCGCACGGGCGGCCGCCGTCCGGCCGGACGCGGGTGGCGCTGCCATGGACTGCGCGGTCATCGGCTGCGCGGCCCCCGAGCGGCCGTTCGCCCGTTGCCGAGCGGCCGGCTGCCCGGCGGCCGCCTGCGGCAACGAACGCACGGGCGCGCTCGGCAGGGTGGTGATGACGGACCCGATCCGGGCCATGGAGGTCGACGACGTCGTGGACTTGGACTGCGGCACGGTTCCCCCTCGGTCGCCGGTGCGGCGTGGCGGTACCGCCGGAGGATGGAGCCCGGCCTCCGACTCCAGGGCACGGCGGCTCCGCCCCCTGGTGTTTTCCGGTCCTCGGTGGGGACTCCCAACCCGCACCGCGGACGGCTCCTGGATCGCTCAATGTAGTGGAGACGGATACGCCGCGTAGATGGTTGTACCGGACAGCCGAGGATTTTTGCCGGGCCCGGAACAGGCGCCCCCGCGCGTGCGCCGGAGCGCCGTCGGGACCGGCCCCGCGCCGAGCCGCGGTTGCGGAGAGTAGTCGGAGAATCGCCTCCTGCGGGCTGCCTCCGGCGCTGCTCCGGGGTACCTTGGCCTCATGGCAGATGCGGAACGTGATCATTTGCGCCCCCACGGTGCGACCCGGATGGCCCGCGTGTGGAGTGGCGGCGCGCTGGTCACCCACCAGATTCCGCTCGCCGTGGTCGGTCTGGCCTGTCTGGCGCTCGGCATCGTGGTCGCCGTGGCGGTTCCGGACAGTGACGGTCCCGCGTGGGCGATGGCGGTGGCCGGCTGCCTCGCGGCCGGAGTGCTGCTGCTCGGCCGGATCGCGTTCGCCCTGCTCCGGTACCGGCGCGGCGCCACGCTCTGAGGCCCGTCGGCGCGACCCGCCGAGGTCCGCCCGGCCGGGGAGGTGGCGGGCGGTGACCGGCCCGGTCCGCCGTCGGCCGTCGGCTGAACGGCCGATCGAGTCCAACCGGTCAGATCGGCCGGTTTCGGCCCATCTGCCAACTCCTTCTCGCTTCTTTCACAATTTCGGGCCATCAGCCCCACAGTTCCCCCTACTGTGATTTCCGTCCGGCACCCAACTGCGCCGGATGCGAGGCCACTTGACGGCGCCGGGGAGGGCGCCGCAGAGGGGGGAGCGATGAGCGGCACCGCCGTGCCCGGGGCGAGCGAGGCGGCCGGACCGGCCGAAGGCATCCGGACCAGGGTCAAGCGCGGGCTGGCCCGCCGGGTCGGGTCCCGGCCCGGAGCGGGTGCCACCGTCCTGATCTACCACCGGGTCGGCGGCGGCAGTCCGGACGAACTCGATGTCACCACAGCAGACTTCACCGCCCAGGTCGACCTGCTCGCCGCGCTGCCGCCGGGCCGGGTGGTCTCCCTCGACGAGGCCGCGGACCGGATCGCGGCCGGCCGCCGCACCCCGGGCACCGTGCTGACCTTCGACGACGGCTTCGCCGACGTGTACGACAACGCCTGGCCGCTGCTGCGGGAGCGGGCCCTTCCGTTCACCGTCTACCTCGCCAGCGGTCACGTCGGCGGCGAGATGCGCTGGGAGGGTTCGACCGCCAAGGCCGCGGGCGCCCCCGCGCTCAGCTGGGAGCAGCTGCGCGAGATGACCGCCTCCGGCCTGTGCACCGTCGCCAACCACACCCGCAGCCACGCCCGCCCGGAGCTGCTCACCACCGCCGAGCTGGACGCCTGCAACGACGACGTCGAACTGCACCTCGGCCACCGCCCCCGGCACTACGCCTACACCTGGGGCGTTCCGGTGCCCGCGATGGAGACGGCGCTGCGCGCCAGGTTCCGGACCGCCGCCACCGGCGAGGTCGGGCGCAACCTGCCCGGCGTCGACCCGGTCCGGCTGCGCCGGGTGCCCGTCCGCCGTACCGACCCGATCGACTTCTTCCGCGCCAAGCTCCACGGACGGCTGATCCCCGAGCGGGTCTACGCCCGGATCGTCGCCACCGCCAAGGCGGTGGGCGCCCGTGCCTGAGCCCGAGAACTCCGCGCCCGGTGCGCCCGCGCCCGTCCCGCGCCTGCGGGGCCCCGGCGGCCGGCGGCTGCGCGTCGCCCACCTCACCACCGTCGACATGAGTCTGCAGCTGCTGCTCGCCACCGAACTCAAGGTGGACCTGGAGGCCGGCTTCGAGACCTACGGCATCAGCGCGCCCGGCCCCTACGTCCCCGACCTGGAGGCGATCGGGGTCCGGCACGAGCCGCTGCACGCCCTGACCCGGGCCTGGCACCCACGCGCCGACGCCGCGGCCGCCCGCGAGCTGCTCGCCGTGCTGAACCGGCTGCGCCCCGACGTGCTGCACACCCACAACCCCAAGACCGGCGTCCTCGGTCGCGTGCTCGGCCGGCTGGCCCGCGTCCCGGTCGTCGTCAACACCTGCCACGGTCTCTGGGCGCAGGCGCACGACCCGCTCGCCAAGCGGGCGTTCGTGCTCGGCGCGGAGGCCTTCGCGGCCCGGTTCTCGCACGCCGAGCTGTACCAGAACGGCGAGGACCGCCGCACCCTGGCCCGGGCCGTCCCGGGCCGCCGCTCGCGCGTCGTGGGCAACGGCGTGGACCTCACCCGGTTCGCGACCGCGCCCGGTGACCGGGCCCGCGCCAGGGCCCGGCTCCGTGCCGAACTCGGTGTCGGCCCCGACGAACTGCTGGTCGGCGGCGTCGGCCGGAGGGTCGCCGAGAAGGGCATCGGCGAGTACGCCGAGGCGGCCCGTGCGCTGGCCGGCAAGGCCAGGTTCGTCTGGATCGGTCCGGACGACCCCGACAAGCCCGATGCCCACGGCCCCGAGTCCGGCGTCGAGTTCCCCGGCCCGCGCGGCGACATGCCCGCGGTCTACGCGGCCCTCGACGTCTTCGTCCTCCCCTCCTACCGGGAGGGGTTCTCCCGCTCCGCCATGGAGGCCGCCGCCGGCGGCCTGCCGATGGTGCTCAGCGACATCCGCGGCTGCCGGGAGATCGGCACCCACGACGAGCACCTGCTGCTCGCCCCGCCCGGCGACGCCCGGGCCCTCACCACCGCGCTGGACCGGCTTCTCACCGAGCCCGGCCTGCGCGAACGGCTCGGTGCCGCGGCCCGGCTCCGGGCCGCGGCCCACTTCGACCAGCGCGCCGTCGCCGGGGTCTCGCTGCAGACCTACGCGGCCGTCGCCCGCGCCAAGGCACTGCCCTGGACGGCCGACTGAGTCCACGAACTCCCACCACACCGCATCAGGGGGAAGGACCGTCATGAAGCGAGGGGGGGACCTCGCGGTCACCGTCCTGGCCGGGATCGTCGCGATTCCGCTGGGGCTGCTGATCGCCCTGCTGATCCGCTGCACGATGGGCGGACCGGTGCTCTTCCGCCAGACCAGGACCGGATGGCACGGAAAGGAGTTCGAGATCCTCAAGTTCCGCACCATGCGGGACAAACGCTTTCCCGAGGAGCCGGACGCGCCCCGGATCACCTGGCTCGGTGACCTGCTCCGCAAGACCAGCCTGGACGAACTGCCGCAGCTGTGGAACGTCGCCCGCGGCGAGATGGGCGTGATCGGGCCCCGGCCCACCCTGCCCGAACAGGTCGTCCACTACTCCCGCCGCCAGCGCGGCCGGCTCGACGTCCGCCCGGGGCTCACCGGCTGGGCCCAGGTCCGCGGCCGCAACTCGATCACCTGGCCCGAGCGGATCGAACTCGACCTGTGGTACGTCGAGCACCGCTCGCTCCCGGTGGACCTGCGCATCCTCGCGCTCACCGTCGGGGTGCTGCTGCGCCCCAGTGGCATCACCGCCGCCGGCGGGGTCAACCCCGGCTTTCCGGCGCCCACCGAGTCCGCCTCCACCGCTCACGATCCCGTGACCACCGACCCGGGGCCCGTCGTCCGCGGGCCCGCCGACCCCGTCGTCCGGCCGCTCACCACGATCAGCCTGCCCCGGCAGGCCACCGCGCCCCGTCTGGCGCCGCCCGTCCGCACCGCCGTCGAGGAGGCGTCCTGAACCCGGCAGCGGGCAGGATGGCCGCCATGGCCACCGAACACCGAGAACTCTGGATCGCCGGCGCGGGGGGCGTCGGCCGCGAGGCGCTGGACACCGCCCTCGCGGCCGGCGTCCCGGTCGCCGGCTTCCTGGACGACCGCGGGCACGGCGGGACCGTCCGCGGCCTGCCCGTCCGCCGGCCCGACGACATCCCGGCCGGCGCGCGCTACCTGGTCGGGATCGCCGACCCGGCCGTCCGGCAGCGGCTCGCGGCGCTGCTGGACGCCCGGGGCGCGGTGCCCGCCACCCTGGTCCACCCCCGCGCCCTGATCGCGCCCGACACCGAACTCGGCCCCGGCTGCCTGGTGATGGGCGGCGCGTACGTGTCCAGCAGCGTGCGCCTGGGCGCGCACAGCCAGGTCCACTACAACGCGACCGTCGGCCATGACAGCGTGTTCGGCGAGCGGGTGACGGTCTATCCGGGCGGCAACGTCTCCGGCGCGGTGCTGCTCGCCGACGGCGCCACCGTCGGCAGCAACGCCGTGGTGCTGCAGGGCCGCAGGATCGGCGCCGACGCCTTCGTGGGCGCGGCCGCCGTGGTGACCAGGGACGTCCCGGCCGGTGCGGTGGTGGTCGGTTCGCCGGCCAGGCCACTGGTCAGGACGCCGCCCCGGTAGGCGGCCGGCGGCGGGAGCCCCGGCGCCCGCGCCGCGCCGGATAGGGTGCGGACCATGGCTATCCCCGCGTTCCTCGCCGAACTCCGCGCCGTGGTCGGTACCCGCAAGCTCTGGCTCAGCGCCGCGGTCGCGGTCGTCATCGACGACGACGACCGGGTCCTGCTGGTCCGGCGGGCCGACGACGGCCGGTGGGCCCTGCCCGGCGGCATCCTCGACCCCGGTGAGCAGCCCGCCGACGGCGCGGCGCGCGAGTGCCTGGAGGAGACCGGTGTGGTGGTCGTCCCCGAGGTGCTCGCCGCGGCCGACGTCTCGCCCGAAGTCACCTACCCCAACGGTGACCTGACCCAGTACCTGGTGCTGGTCTTCCGGTGCCGCCCGGTGGGCGGCGAGGCCCGGGTCAACGACGACGAGTCGCTCGCGGTCGGCTGGTTCGCCCAGGACGCGCTGCCGCCGATGATCGAGGAGGAGCACCGGGCGCTGCGCCAGGCCCGGGAGTGCCCGGGCGGGGCGTTCTTCACCTGGGAGGGCAAGGAACGTCCGTGACCGGGCGGCCGGCCGAAATCCCGGTGCCGGAGCGGCCGGTGGCGTTGCGCCGCGGCCTCCGCCCGGAGCGTGCCGCGCACGCTCCGCAGCCCCGGCCGGGCCGGGTCGGCAACCTCCTTGCCCCGGCCGTCCGGGGCCGCTGCGGCCGGCCTCAGAGCGTGCGGAACCACGCCGCGGTGCGTTCCAGCCCCTCGCGCAGCGGCACCGGCCGGATGTCCGGGAACAGCCCGCGCAGCCGCGCGTTGTCGGCCTGGGAGTCCCGGACGTCGCCGGGCCGGGGCTCGGTGTGGTCCACCGCGACGGGGTGCCCCAGCACCGACTCCATGGTGGTGACCAGCTCCAGCAGCGAAGTCCGGGTGCCGAAGGCGAGATTGACCGGATCGGCGTGCACCACCCGGCGCAGCACCGCCTCGGTGATCACCTGGGTGACGGTGCCGACGTAGGTGAAGTCCCGGCTCTGGCCGCCGTCCCCGTGCACCGTCACCGGCCGCCCGGCCAGGGCGGCGTCCAGGAAGGCCGGCACCACGGCCGCGTAGGCGTGCCCGGCGGGCTGGAGCGGCCCGAAGACGTTGAAGAACCGCAGCGGCAGCACGCCCAGCCCGTAGCAGTGGTGGTAGGCGGCCAGGTAGGACTCGGTGGCCAGCTTGCTGACCGCGTACGGGCTCATCGGCGCGGTGCGCATGGTCTCGCGCTTGGGCAGCTCGCGGTTGGCCCCGTAGACCGAGGACGAGGAGGCGGCGGCCACGTACGGCCCGCCGGCCCGGCGGGCGGCCTCCAGGACCTCCAGGGTGCCGGTCGCGTTGGCGTGGTGGCTGGCCAGCGGGTCCGCGACCGAACGCGGGACGGACGGCAGCGCGGCCAGGTGCACCACGGCGTCGGCCCCGGCGAACGCCTCGTCCAGCAGGTCGCGGTCGAGGACGCTGCCCTCGAACAGCGCGGCGTCGACGCCGGCCAGGTTCGCCTTGCTGCCGGTGGACAGGTCGTCCACCACCCGGACCCGGGTCACCTCGGGGCGGGCCAGCAGGGCCCGGACCAGGTTGGCTCCGATGAATCCGGCTCCGCCGGTGACGACCACGCGCATGGCTGGGGCTCCCCCTCCGCGGCGCCCGGCCCGCTCGGCCCGGCCCTGTGCCGATGGTAGCCGGGCGGTCACCCGCGGTGGGGCGGAACGGCGAGAAGGTCCCGACCGCCCGGGCCCTCCCGGCTCAGTCCTTGTGCTGGCGGTACGCCTCCTCGGCCGCGTCCAGCACCGCCGCGAGGTCGCCGCCGGCCGTGGCGGTGGCGACCGCGGCCACCGCGCCCTCCACGAAGGGGGCGTCGGCGAACCGGACCGGGAACGGCAGCCCGTGCTCGTCCGCGTCGCCGAGCAGGGCCCGGACGGTGGACACCGCGCTGCCGAGGTCGGCGAGCACCACCACGCCGTGCCCCTGGTCGACCCGCCGGGTGGCGGCGGCCACCAGCACGGCGCTGATGCCCGGACCGGAGAGCGGGTCGCCGCCGGTCGCGGCGACCGGGGCGGGGGAGTCGGAGCCGGCCAGCGCGAGCGCCAGCGCCCGGACCGCGGCGGCCAACTCCTGGCTGTGCGAGACCAGGACGATCCCGACCCGGCCGTGCGTGGGCGGCCGCCCGGAGGCCGGCCGGGGCAGCGGGGTGCGCGCGGGCGGGGTGCGGGGCGCCGGGGGGTGGGCCGAGGGGGCCTCGGAGATGGGGATGACATCGGCGCTGGTGCCGTCCCGGCGGCTCATCGGCTGCTCCTGGGGGCGTCGGGGTGCGGGCCCTCCACACTCTGGCAGCTCGGCCGGTGCCCGGCGGGGCGGGACACGCTCTCCGCCCGGCGTCCGGCCCGGGTTCCGGAGGCGGCCCCGGCACCGGCCGGCGCCCCGGGAGGCCGGCCGGTCCGGGGTCGGCCCCGGTCGGGGGAGTCCTCGGCAACCCGCTGACCCGGCCGGCGGCGGTGACTAGGCTGGCCTCGCAAAGCCGTCGGGAGGAGACCAGCAGTGGCTGCCAATATCGGGACTGACGTGGAATCGGCCGTGGACGCGGGCGCGGGGGTGACCGCGGTGGCACCGGAGCTCGCGCCGAGCGGGAAGCCGAAGGTGGACTTCACCGGGGCCACCTGGCTGTGCAGCAGCCAGGGGATCGGGGACGTCCAGATCGCTTTCGTGGACGGCTACATCGGCATGCGGGACGGCCGCCAGGAGGACGGGCCGGTCCTGGTGTTCACGCCGGGCGAGTGGCGTGCCTTCGTCCTCGGCGCCCGGGACGGCGAGTTCGACCTCACCTGAGGCCCCCGTCGGATCGGCCGGAGTCCCGCCGGAACGGGGGCCCCGCCGGAACGGATGGGGAAGGAGTGCCGAAACGGGCCCTGTGAGGGGCCCGTTTACCTCTTTATGCGCTCCTTTGAGCGTACCCGGTCATAAATTCTGTTGACTGTTAGACAAGTGCAGCTCAGAGTATGAGCACAGGCAGACGCCGTGCCCACCGCCCCCACGCGGCCAGACACGGCGCCTGCTGTGCAGCCCGGCAGCGATGCCGGACCTGCCTCCCAGTCATCCCCTGCGCACCGGGGTGCGTTGGCCGGTCCCGGCCCACAAGGGGCCGGCAGTCGCCGGGAGGCTGACACCGGAGCCGAGAGCGACTCGACGTCGGTGCCGGGTGCTCGGGACCCGCACGCCCCCACGCGGCGGCGTCCCGAGCAGATCCGCGGGAGCGACGGGCCGGGGCCCCGCGGACCTTGCTTGTGTGACATGGAAATGTTGGCTTGTGTGCTGTGCTGTGTGCGACGACGAAGCTGGGTGCTCGGCGGTTCGGCACGACGATGTGCACAGTGAGGGAAACGCGTGTAGGGCCGCGTTGCGACATGCCGTCCCCCCGGAGGGTGAAACCCAGAACGGCTGTCGTGCTGAACCGAACGTAGCCCGGACGGTTGCTCAGAGTCAACATTGGTCTCTGAGCGTGGATCTCCGTCCAGGCCCCCACCCACCCCGCGAGAGTGGTGTGCCGGGCACGTACGATGTTCCCATGTCTTTTCTCCGCCGTCGCTCCGGACAGCCCGCCGGCCCGGACTTCGACGTGCTCGCGATGGACCCGGGTGACTGGCCCGGCGACTTCGGTGCGGCCATGATGACCGGCCCGGACGGTTCCTGCCAGGGGATTTTCCTCCGCTATGACCTGTTCGGAGGCAGAGGCCCGGCGATGTTCATCGGCAATCTCCCCGAGGGATCGCCGGCCCGCGACACCGGGGACGAGGTGCCCTTCGAGGTCCGCCAACTGCTCGCGGCGCTGGAGAACGAAGAACCGGTCGAGTTCGTCTCGGCCGAGGACTTCCCGGTGATGCTCGGCGATGACCTGCTGATCGTGAAGAAGGTCAAGGTCAGCGAGGGCCGGGTGTTCTGCTCCCAGTTCGGGCGCAGCGACGGTGTCCAGGTCACCATCGCCTCCTGGGACCGACCGATTTCGGACGACCTCTACCAGCTGCTCAAGCCGCTCCCGGCGGACATGTTCCAGCAGGGCTGACCGGAGCCCCGGCCGGGGCCGGTTCCGCGCCCCGGGCGCTGCTTGACGGTTTCGATCATCGCTTCGTACAGTCGCGAACATGTCGTGCCGTCTCCCGCTGCTGACCCGTCGCAGCTACCTGGACCTGCGGCGCACCGCCAGCGCGGCGTGTCGGTGCCGCTGAGGGGGATTCGTCCCCGAGGCGGCGGGTGGCCGGCCCAGTGGCCGGCGCCGATCCGGGGGCGGGCGTTCCGCTGACCTCCGGGGCCGCCAACCGGTACCGCGCGCCCGTCCGGCGTGCCGTCCGCACTTGCCGAGCCCACGCTGCCGCCCGGAGGCCCCAGCACCATGACCACCATCGCTGCCGATCAGTCGCCCGTCGCCGCGGCCCTGGCCGGCCTGCCCCGGGTCGTCGACCTGTTGGCGGCCCGCGCCGAGGAACACGACCGCGACGCCACCTTCCCCTACCAGGGCATCGAGGCGGTGCACGAGGCCGGTCTGCTCACCCTCACCGTCGCCCAACGGTACGGCGGCCCCGGCGGCACGTTGGCCGACACCGTCCAGGTGCTCGCCCAACTCGGCCGGGGAGACGCCTCGGTGGCCGTGGTCACCGCCTTCACCCTGCTGCAGCACGCCGAGCAGGCCCGGGTCGCGGGCTGGCCGGCGGCCGGCTACCGGCGGCTGCTCACCGAGTCCCGCCGGGGGCCGGCCCTGGTCAACACCCTGCGCGCGGAGCCCGGCGGCCAGGGCGGCGCGCTGCCGGCCACGGTGGCCGTACGGGACGGCGACGGCTGGCTGCTGAGTGGCCGAAAGACGTACTGCGCCGGTGCCGAGGCGCTGGCCTGGATGGCGGTCACCGCGCGGACCGACGAGCCGGTGCCGCGCGTCGGCACCTTCCTGGTCCGGGGGGAGAGCGAGGGCATCGAGGTCGACCCGACCTGGGACCAGCTCGGCCTGCGGGCCAGCGCCAGTCACGACGTGGTGCTGGACGCCGTCCGGGTGCCGAGCGAACTCGCGCTCGGCCTCACGGCTCCGAAGAACAGCGGCCGGTCCGGCGGGTCCGCGCGGGAGGGGGCCGCGGCGTCGGGGGCCTCCGCCGCCGGTACCCAGGAGGCCGGGGCGCCGGTGCCCGCCGCCGAACTCACCCGTGCCTGGCACGATCTGGCGCTGTCCGCGGTCGCCCTCGGGGTGGCCCGCTCGGCCGAGCAGTGGCTGGTCCGCTTCCTGAACCAGCGCACTCCCGCGAACCTGACCGAGCCGCTCGGCAGCCTGCCCCGCTACCGCTGCGCGCTCGGCGAGATCGAGGCCCAGCTGATCGGCGCCGAGGAGCTGGTCAACGGACTGGCCGCCCGGGTGGACCGGGCCGAGCCGGGCGCCGTCGCCCGGACCGGCCCCGCGCACCTGCTCGCCACCCGTGCGGCGACGGCGGCCGTCCAGCAGGCGGTCGCGCTCACCGGCAACCCCGGTCTGAGCCGCCGGCACCCGCTGGAGCGCTACCTGCGCGACGTCCTCAGCAGCCGGGTCCACTTCGCCACGGACGAGGCCGTCCTGGACGCCGCCGGCCGGGCCGCCCTGGAGCGCGGGCGACGCCTCTGACCGGCCGGGCCGGGGGCGCCCCCGGGCCGATCGGCCCGGGGGCGGCCGGTCGTGTCCGACCGCCCCCGGGACCGGGCCCGACCCGACGCTCCGCTCAGCGGGTGCCGACGGCGGCGCGGACGGCCCGGCGGGCCAGGGCCGCGTCGTCGTACAGCCGGCGGATCATGATTCGCTGCTCCTCGCCCGCACCGGGCACGTCGTACAGCCGGATCTCCCGCATCAGGACCAGCACCAGGTTCACCAGGAACGCGTCCCGGGCCAGGGTGCCGCCGCTCTGGGCGAGTTGGCTGATCTGCCGGCGGGCGGCGGTGTCCCCGGAGAGCACGCTCCAGAGCACGGCCAGGTCGTAGCCCGGCAGGTACCAGCCGGCCTGCTCCCAGTCGACCAGGACCGGCCCGGACGGCGCCAGCAGCATGTTGCTGAGCAGGGCGTCGCCGTGGCAGAGCTGGAGAGGGGTCTGGCCCAGACCGTGCAGCAGGCCGCGCAGATCGCCCGCGTCCCGGTCGGTGAGCTGGCCCACCGAGTGGTACCGGGCGATCTCCAGCTGGTAGTCCAGCCGTGGCTGGAACACGTCGGTCGGCGGCCGCCACAGGTTGAGCGTGCGGACGGCGGTGAGCAGGGCCCGCACCTCGCCCGGGGTCGGCGCGTTGACCGGGTGGCGCTCCCGGGCGGCGGGCCGGCCGGGAACGCGCTCCATGACGAGCACGCAGCGGTCGTGGTCGGCCGCGACCAGCCGGGGCA
This sequence comes from Kitasatospora sp. NPDC059327, assembly GCF_042752535.1. Lineage (NCBI taxonomy): Bacteria > Bacillati > Actinomycetota > Actinomycetes > Kitasatosporales > Streptomycetaceae > Kitasatospora > Kitasatospora sp. NPDC059327. The sequence continues at coordinate 52,020 of NZ_JBHYYB010000057.1, forward strand.
GCCGCACCGGCGGGCGGTGCCGGACGAAGGCCCGGTAGACCGCGACCTCGTGGTGGAAGTCGGCGACCAGCTGCTCGAAGTACTCACTCCGCACAGCCTGGGGGGCCAGGCACTTGGCGACCACCGGCGCCCGCCCGATGGTGCCCGCCACCAGGATGTGGCGGCTCCCCTCGCGCAGCACCTGGCGCGGGGTGAAGGCGGGGCATATCCGGGCGACACCCGCCAGCGCGGCCCGTACCGCCGGGGTCTGCAGCGCCGCCGGGTCGATCCGCTCGGGGGCACCGGGCTGGCCGGGCCGCATCGGCGGGCGCAGCATCCGGCCGTCGCCCGGCCGGACGGCCGGCATCCGGGCGCCCACCGGCACGCCGGCCTCGGGGCCGCGCAGTCCCAGCGCCGTCCGGGCGGCCTGGCCCCGCGCGTCCGTGGCCCGAGCGTCGGCGCCGCGCGGCACCGCGGGGCGGCTCGGCGGCGGAACCTGCTTCGGACCGGGGCGTCCGGCGGCGGCGCCCGGGGGGCGCAGCGCGGTGCGGCTCGCGGTCGGCGTGGGGGAGGTCGCTGAGGAGTACATGGGGTGAGGGTGGTCCCTTTCTGTCCGTCGGCGGGTGCGCCCCGCGGTGCGGGGAGGGCCGGTGCCGCGTGCTTCCTGGCGTGACGGCGGCCCTGTCTCGGTGCGGTGGGTGGAGCGCGGGCGCCGGGCACGGACGCGGGGGCCGGAGCCCCTCGCTACGGCGGTGCTCCGGCCGTCCGCACCCTGGGGAATGCGGACGACCGGACTGCCGTGGCCGTGCCCGGCGCCCCCGCGCCACCCGGCCGCGCCACCCCCTCGGGTGAGAACCGGGGACGCCCCGTGACACGGTCGGTGGAGTGCCCCCGACCAGTCCGGGGCGCCGCCCGACCCGAGGGGCGAGGTGGCGCACCTCTACATCACACCCGGATGGCACTGGTTGGTAATGTGGCGGACCCTGGCGAAGCCTGGCGAATGCTCGCCTGGCACATGACGGAGCCTCTAGCCTCGAACCAGCCGAGGAACCTGGGGGCTTCACTTGAGCAGGGGACCGAACACCCGACTCGCTGATCTGTTCGTCCTGACCGGTTGGTCGAAGGGCGAGCTCGCGAGGCTGGTCAACCGGCGCGGTGCCGCGATGGGACAGCAGCAGCTGTCCACCGACACCTCGCGGGTCCGGCGGTGGATCGAGCAGGGGGAGATCCCGCGCGATCCGGTGCCGAGGGTGCTGGCGTCCGTGTTCACGGAGCGGCTCGGCCGTGTCGTCACCACTGAAGACCTCGGTCTGGAACGACACCGGCCCACCAGGACCGGAGCGGCGCAGCCCGCAGCACCTCCTTGGGAGCCGGATCGAACGGCCGCGGTCCTCACCGAGTTCACGGGAATGGACCTCATGCTCAACCGACGTGGATTGGTGGGCGCGGGCGCCGCGCTCACGACCGGGGCGGTCATCGCCGACACTCTCAAGGGCTGGCTGGGCGGGGACGCCGTCGCGTACGCGGCGACGGCCCCCGGCCCCCGACAGGTCGTCACCCAGGGCGGCGTCCGCCCGGTGGTGGACGTGTACGACGCGGGCCCGGTCGGGCTCGACGAGGTGGAGGCGCTGGAGCGCTCCGTGCAGGTGTTCCGCGCCTGGGACGCGGCGCGCGGCGGCGGCCTCCAGCGCAAGGCGGTGGTCGGTCAACTCAACGAGGTGGGCGGCCTGCTGACGCACCGCCACGGCCGGGTCGTGGAGCAGCGGCTGTGGCTGGTCGCGGCCAACCTCGCGGTGCTGGCGGGCTGGATGTCGCACGACGTCGGCCTGGAGCCGACCGCGCAGAAGTACTTCATGATCGCCGCCGAGTCGGCCAAGGAGGCCGGCGACCGCCCCCGGGCCGGTGAGGCGATCTCCCGGGCCGCCCGGCAGATGGTGCACCTGGGCCGGGCCGACGAAGCGCTCGACCTGATGTCGGCGGCCAAGGCGAGCGGCGGGCGGGTGCTGCCCAGAACCCGGGCGATGCTGAACACGGTGGAGGCCTGGGCGCACGCCTCGATCGGGCACTCGCAGGACACCTGGCGGCTGCTCGGCGAGGCCGAGGACCTGTTCGCCGAGGACGTGTCCGAGCCGCCGCCGTCCTGGATGCAGGTCTTCGACGAGGCCGAGCTGCGCGGGATGCAGGCGCTGGTGCTGCGCACCCTCGCCGAGCACGACCCGGCGGCGGCCGCGCAGGCGCGCCGCCACGCCGAGCGGGTGATCGGCCTGCGGGAGGGGACCGGCCAGCTGCGCTCGGCGCTGTTCGACCGGATCACCCTCGCTTCGGTGCACTGGATCACCGGGGAGCCCGACGCGGCGGAGTTCCAGGCCAAGATGGTGATGAACCTGATCGGCCAGAACTCCTCGCACCGCACCTGGGACCGGCTGCGCGAGATGTACCGGCTGACCGCGAGCTACCGGGGTCTGCCGGCGGTGGACGAGTTGCGCGCGCAGCTCGGGTGGGAGCTGCGGCAGGCGGACACCAAGAACCGGCCGAAGCTCACCTGAGCCGGCCGGGCCCGTCCGGGGGCGGGTCGCTCCGCGGGCGGGACGGTTCGGGGTCGGAAGGTCCGGGGCCGAACGGGGCCGGGCGGGCCGCCGGGTCCCGGAAGATCCGGGTTCGGACGGCTTTCGGGCCGGGCGGGTTTCAGGCGGGGGCGACGGGGCGCAGCAGCATGCGAAGCGCCGTCACGGTGCCGTCGTTCCCGACGACGGGCTCCCCCGCGCACTCGACCGTGCCGCGAGCGCCGTCGGGGTGGCAGACCTGGAGCGTGCCGAAGGCGTGCCGGCCGTGCACCAGCGCGTCGGTCATCATCCGACGCAGTTGCGGCCGGTCCGCCTCGGCGAGCCGGTCGGGCAGTCGGTCGAGGCTGAGCGGGCCGTGCCCGGGGTCGCAGCCGAGGAGCCGGAACATCTCGGTGGACCACCGGACGTCGTCGGTGAGCAGGTCCCACTCGGCGGAGCCGACCACGGGGCCGGACGGCGCCTGCGCCGTGCCGTCCACTCTGCCGCCCGCCGATCCGTCGTCCGCCCCGGTGTCCGTCCGTCGGGCATCGCCGTGGCGGGCGGCCCGGCGGCCGGCGGGGGGAGACATGCTCATGACGAACCGATCGCGTCGAGGCCGGTGGAGGAGGTGACCGAGGGGCGTGTGTCGGGCGCTCGCGCGGTGGGAAACCGTCGAAGCGGTGAGAAGACTGTCGCACAGCGGAGTCACCCCTGTGGGGGATTTGGGCAGATCTCTGGCAAAATTCCTCCGGCATATGCCAGTGCGGCGGGAGGGTCCATCGCCCTGTGTGCGGGGAGGTGTCCGAGGCGGTAACCTTCGGTGATTCCGGCGCCCGGGCGCCCACCGCAGGACCGACCAGTGACCCCGGCGACGGAAATCCCGTTGCCACTACGACCGCCGCAACGGATGCTGACCTCATGTTCGAGCCAGTGATAGCACCCAGTGCCAGCCTCCTTGGCCTCCTCCAGCGAGGCCGCGGTGACGGGCAGCTCCATGCGCTGGCCGCCGACCGCACCGACGCCATCGCCGCGCTTGAGGAGTGCGTCACCAGGGATCCGAGAGCCGACTGGCAGGTCGAGAACCGCTCCCTCTACTACGCGCGCCTCTACATGGAACTGGAGGCGCCGCTCGACGGCATCGAGGACCACCTCCACGACCCGGAGGACCTCCTCGACGACGACGAGTACCGCACGGGTCTCGCCCTGTCCGTGCTGGGTCACCTCGCCGCGTACGGCCGGCGCGACGCGCTGCTGATGCTGCGCGAGTACGCCGCCACCGGTGCCAACTGGGCCTGGGCGCTGGACGAGCTCGCGCTGCGCGACGACGACCGCGGCCTGCTGCTGCTCGGTACCGCGGTGCTGGACCGGTTCCCGCCGGGCCCCGAGGGCGACGCCGAGCTGCGTGAGTTCATCCGCGGCGCGTACGAGCCGCGGCCCTGGCGGCTCTGGGCCGCCTACCACCCGCGGGTGGCCGCGGCGAGCGAGCAGTCCCCGTTCGACCTCTGGCAGCGCCAGCTGAACCGCGGCGGCGCCACCCCGGGCTGGTCCACCGCCGACGTGCTCGCCTGGGCCGACCAGGGCGACCTCGGCGGCGTCGGCGCCGCCGCCTTCACGGGCCGGCCCGACCGCCCGGAGCCCGCCCGTGATCCGGGCGATCCCGCCGGCCCCGACGCCGTCGACCGCCGGGCCGCCGCCGCGGCCCGCTGCCTGGCCGCCGTGGTGCGCCCCGAGGACCGGCCCGCCGTGCTGGAAGCCGCCCGCGACGGACTGCCCGGCGCCCGTCGGGCCGCCCTGCGCTACCTGGTCGACCAGCAGGACCCGGCCGCCGCCGGCCTGATCGAGGCCGCCGCCGCCGATGTCGACGACCGGACGGTGCGCGCCGCCCTGGAGCTGATCGGCCGGATGCGCGGCCCCGAGGCGCTGGCCCACGCCCGCCGCTGGGCCGACCCGGCGACCGGCGGCGCCGACAGCGCCCTCGGCGAAGCCGCCGTCCAACTGCTGGCCGACGCCGGCGAGCGCGGTGACGCGGCGCTGGTGGTGGCCGGGCTGCGCCGCTGGATCTCGGTCCGCGGGGTCGGCGGCCCCGGGCTCGGATCGCTGGTCGACGGTGCCGGGCGGCTGGCCGCCACCGAGGCCGTCCCCGTGCTGCGCCACGTCTACGGCGAGGCCGCCTCCTCGGAGCTGCGCGGCCGTGCGGCCCGCGCGCTCGCCGCGACCGACGTGGCCTTTCCCGAGGGCCCGGCCGTCGAGTGCCTCTGGGACTGCGAGGAGTCCACCCGGGAGCTCGCCGCGAGGCACGTCGCCACCACCGGTGACGCCCGCGTGCTGGAGCGCCTGCGCCGCCTCGCGGCCGACCCGGCCGAGGAGGCCGAGGTCCACGCCGCCGTGCGTGGCCGGCTGACCGCCGCCCGCGAGCGAAGCCGGTAGGTCCTGGACCGAGGCCGCGGCGAACCGGCCGGAACGAGGACGCGTACGCGTACGAGAAGGCGGGCCGGACACCTGATCAGGTGCCCGGCCCGCCTTCTCGTACGGGTGGAACCGCGTTCTACTTCACCGCGTCGACCCGCACCGGTCCCGGTGCCGCCCGGCTCCGTGCTGCCGGGCCGGCCGCTACTTGACCACGCCGGCGTCGGGCGCCAGGGTGCCGATGCTGACCAGGACGATGATCAGAATGCCGAGCGCCACCCGGTACACCACGAACGGCATGAAGCTGTTGTGGGAGATGTACTTCAGGAACCAGGCGATCGCCGCGTAGCCGACCACGAAGGCGATCAGGGTGGCCAGGATCGTCGGCCCCCAGGCCGGGGCCGGCCCCTCGCCGATCTTGAAGAGCTCCAGCAGGCCGGAGGCCAGCACGGCCGGGATCGCGAGCAGGAACGAGTACCGGGCGGCCGCCTCGCGGCTGTAACCGAGCAGCAGACCGGCGCTGATGGTGCCGCCGGAGCGCGAGACGCCGGGGATGAGCGCCAGCGACTGGGCCAGGCCGTAGACGGCGGCGTGCGGCAGGGTCAGATCGGTGATCGGCTTGGCGTGCCGGACGGCCCGGGTGCGGTCGGCCACCGCCAGCACCAGACCGAAGACGATCAGCGTGGTGCCGATGATCCGCAGATCGCGGAGATTGGTCTCGATGCTGTCCTGGAACAGCTTGCCGAGGATGCCGATCGGCAGGGTGCCGATGATCACGAACCAGCCCATCCGGGCATCCTGGTGCGAGCGCAGGGCCGGCCGGAACAGCGAGAGCGTCCAGGTCTTCACGATCGAGGCGATGTCGCGGCGGAAGTAGATCAGCACGGCGGACTCGGTGCCGAGCTGGGTCACGGCGGTGAACGCCGCGCCCGGGTCGTCCCAGCCCAGCAGGGCCGAGAAGACCCGCAGGTGGGCGCTGGAGGAGATCGGCAGGAACTCGGTGAGACCCTGGATCAGGCCGAGGACGGCTCCGTGGAACCAGTTGATCACCGGACACCCGCCCGGGGTATCCGTCGCTCGATGAGCATCAGCGGTCCTTGTTGGTCGGTGCGGGAGCATGCCGTCGGCATGCACGGGGCACATGCCGATGGCATGCGAACCGCCGGTCCCGCCCGCCGCTCGGGCCGCGCGGGGCCCGGCGCGCGCCTGATGGTACGCGGTGAAGGTGACAGCATCGCCTCCGGCCCCGCTCCCGGCCCCGCTCCCGGCCCCGTGCTCGTCCCCGCTCTCGTTCGCCCGGAGCGGGTCGGCCCCGGCAGGTCCGCTCCGCTCAGCCCGCGGTGGGCCGGGCCCGCACCCAGGTCCGGTCCGCGGTCAGGTAGGCGTCCACGGCCAGGCTGGCGTCGGCCAGGGCCTGTTCGAACTCGGCGGTGTCGAGCGGCCTGGACACGAAGGTCTGGGTCCAGCGCGCGTCCGGGAACTCGTACGCGACGTGCACGGAGTTCACCCCGCCGCCGATCGGGGTGACCGAGTCCACGCGGACCAGCCCGTCCCGGCCCAGCGGACGCTCGCGCGGCACGTCCGTCTGCCAGTCCTCGCCCTCGCGCTGGAGCAGCACCAGGCCGTCGTCCGCGACGTGCCGCCGGCAGGTGTCCAGCAGGCCCTGCCGGACGGCCGGGTCGCCCGCGTGCACCAGGAAGGAGGCGAGCAGGACGACGTCGAACCGCTCGGCGAGGTCCAGCCGCTCGATCGGACTGCGCACCGTCCGGGCGCCCCGCACCCGGGCCAGCATCTCGGCGGACTCGTCCACGGCCGTCACGGTGAAGCCGAGGTCGAGCAGGGGGTGCGTCATCCGGCCCACGCCGCAGCCCAGTTCGAGGATGCGGGCGCCGGCCGGCACCGCTCGCCCGATCACCTCCGGCTCGCCGTTCGCCGGCAGTCGCCCGTAGAGCTCGACCGGGCTGCCGTCCGGGGTGATCGCACCCGGTCCCGTTCCGTCGTACCCGTTGCGTCGTTCATCGGTCATGCGTCCATCGGAGCACGGTGGCCGGGGGCGGGGAAGGGGGCGGTGCTCGTACCGGAGGTCGGGAGCGGGCGCCGGGACCCCGTTGCCAGATACCCCCAGGGGGTATATGTTCTGTGGCGAGGAACCGAGGGCACGGCGCCGGAGCAAGTGGAGGACGACATGGCACATCCCGCAGAACACGAGCATCAGCACGTCGGCCACGGCCACGATCACGGACAGGGTCACGCCCACGTCCATGGCGGGCACGACCACGGCGGGCACATCGAACGGCACGGCGGCGGTCACGGCGGTCACGTGGCCGGTCACGGTGGCGGGGCGAGCTGGCGGACGGCCGCGCAGGCGACCCTGCACTGCCTCACCGGGTGCGCCATCGGCGAGATCCTGGGCATGATCCTCGGCACCGCTTTCGGCCTGCACAACGGTGCGACCGTGGTGCTCTCGGTGCTGCTGGCCTTCCTCTTCGGTTACGCCCTGACCATGCGCGGGGTCCTCAAGGCCGGTCTGGACGTCGGTGCCGCGGTGAAGGTCGCGCTGGCGGCGGACACCGTGTCGATCCTGGTCATGGAGCTCATCGACAACACCGTGATGGTCACCGTCCCGGGGGCGATGGACGCCGGTCTCGGTGACGCGCTGTTCTGGGTGGCTCTGGCGGGTTCGCTCGTTCTCGCGTTCGCCCTGACCGTGCCGGTCAACAAGTGGATGATCGGCCGCGGTCGCGGCCACGCGGTCGTCCACGCCCACCACCAGCACTGAGCGGCGGCCCGCCCCCGGCCGGCAGAGCCGTGGCCCGCACCGACCCGATGGAGGGTCGGTGC